>JAOZKZ010000002.1 GCA_029935075.1 Campylobacterales bacterium | reverse complement strand
GGTTTTGATGTTATTATAGGCAATCCGCCTTACGGTGCCAATCTGTCGCGAGAAGAAAAAACATTATTTAAAGAAATATACAAACAAATCGCTAAAGGGAAATATGATACTTATCACTTCTTTATGTACAGAAGTCTATTTTTACTAAAACCTAATGGTATATTAAATTTTATTGTTCCAGATACTTGGATGATTTTACAACAGTCAGAAAATTTAAGAAAATTTATTTTAGGGTACCAAATGACAGCCTTAGAAAAATACAACTTTAAGGTATTTGAAGATGCAACCATTGATACGATAACTATTCTTATTGAAAATAAAATACCTAAAAATAATATCATGAGAATAGATATTATTGATGAAAATTTTAATAAAAAGACAAAACTAGTACCGCAAAAAAGATTTTTAGAGAATGATGGGTATATCTTCAATTACCTATTGGAGGAAGATGATGCAGAATTATTAAAGAAAATAAAAAGAGGCAAGAAGCAAATAAAAGATTTTTGTGAATCAAGTCAAGGTTTGGTTCCGTATTCAAGAGAATCCCAAAGTGAGGAGATTGTATCTACAAGGGGCTATCATTCAGATTACAAAAAAGATGAAACATTTAAAAAAGAAATAGATGGTCGAGATATAGGTAAATATAAACTTCAATGGAATGAAAAGAGTTGGATAAGTTATGGTAAATGGCTTCATAGAAAAAGACCTAAAAAGTTTTTTACAAACCCAAGAATTTTAGTGCAAAGAATAAGAAATCCAAAATTAAAAGTTAGAATAGTTGCCACATATACAGAAAAAGAATATTACAATAACCCAGCATTGAGTAATTTTATTAAACGAGATAATTCAAATATTGATTTAAAGTATATTCTCGCTATTTTAAATTCAAAAATGATAAATTGGATTTATAGAAAAAGTTTTACAGATGTTAATATTAAGCCAACTGATTTAGAAAAATTATCTATAGTGGAAATAGATATAAATAGTCAAAAACCATTTGTGGAATTAGTCAATAAAATTATAGAATCAAAACAACAAAATATTGATACGAGCGACTTAGAAAATGAAATAGATGAGATGGTTTATAAACTTTATGAACTGACAGATGATGAGATTGAAATAGTAGAAACCTAGGGTTTATAAATAAGACATTAAAAGCTTTAAGTTTATTTTAAGAATAAAACGGTATAATAGTACACTAAAGGAGGTAAAATGGTTCTAACACTAAGACAACAACGACTAAAAGAATTTTATAGTTTGTATAATATTACTGACCTTTTACCTTTCTTTAGGTTAAAGTCATTTTGGAAAAAAATAAGCCTTAAGTTCTTCGTCCCTGTTTTTAGTAATCCTTTAAGGGTTATTGATAAAAAAATAGAGTCTTTTTTTGATGATGTATTGAGATTTATACAAGGTTTTAAGCCAGTCTAGCTTAGCCATTAAAAAAAAAACAAAACAGCTCAATAAACAAATTTTTTAAAAGACCCTAAACCAAGGGCAAAGGATAAACATGAAGACAATTTTTAGCGTAGTAGCAGCAACAGTAATAGCAACAGCAGTACAAGCAGGTGGAAACATCGCACCAATCGCACCGGTAACACCAGAAGTA
This sequence comes from Campylobacterales bacterium, assembly GCA_029935075.1. Taxonomy (GTDB): domain Bacteria; phylum Campylobacterota; class Campylobacteria; order Campylobacterales; family QNZT01; genus SZUA-1433. The sequence continues at coordinate 37,840 of JAOZKZ010000002.1, read as the reverse complement.
ATCGCACCATTCACAGGAGCTTATGTAGGTGCCGCAATGACAGCAAACCAAACATTCGTATCTGGTAATGCTGATTGGTTCAGCACGAGTGCATATAACAAGACTACTTATGGTGTTCAAGGTGACATTGGTTATACTTTTTATAACACTGGTGCATGGGCAATGAGTGTAGAGGGTAGAGGCGGATTGAGCCTTATGGGAGACAATATGCTAGAGACTTCTTATATCGGTGCTTACTTGAAACCTGAGTTTTTTGTTGATGACTTCAGTGTCTATGGGCTCGCTGGATACGGTTCAGTAGACTACACACAAGGTGACGACTTTGATGGTACTCAGAGATATTCTTATACTACATCTGTAGATGGGTTTACATGGGGTCTAGGAGCAGGGTATAATGTCACTGATCAAGTACAAGTTTTTGTTGATTATGTGATTCAGCCTGTTCTTGAGATTGACCAGTTTGTAAACATTGATGACGATATTAATACAAATATCGTTTCGGTTGGTTTAAATTATAAATTTTAAGCCTTTTAAAGCCCCTTCCCCCGAGGGGGTTTACTAAAGTTTTAAGCCTATTTTAAGCCTAAAATGGTATAATAAATCAAAACAAAGGAAAGAAATGGTAAAAGTAACAAGACTAATCACTAATGATATAATCATTGGTAAAACTACAGAACAAGAACAAGATATTGTAATAACTGATCCTTATTCGCTTCAAATGGGAGCAGAAGGCATGAGCATAAGCCCCTTGGATTATGCAATAGTAGGGAAGACTATCCCTGAAATTACTATTAAAAACATCAATGTTATGTATTCAGTAGAGCCCATTCAAGAGATGAGCAATTCTTATCTGAAAGCACTGTCTGGGATTGAAGAACCTAACCAAGAAATTATAACATAAGGAAAAGTATGATAAATATAGTAAAATACAATGATAAATACTTGATAGCAGATACCGTTAAAAATAAAGAAAACATTAAGCTAAAGATTCCTTTTGAACTTAAAAGAACCGTAGAGGGGTTGAGTATTACTCCTTATGACCTAGAGATGCTTGATACATTTATACCACAGATGGAAATAGCAGAAACTGATATTGAATATGTAGTAAAACCAGAGAAAACCCTCGAGGATTTTTATAAAGAGAAATCCACGAAGTTTCAAGAAGAAGTTAACGCGAGAACTTAAATGACACCTTTTAAGGTAATGACCTCGTTACTAAACAACACCACCCCAACAGAAGAAGAGAAAGGCACGATGAATTCCTTCTTTTTAGTAGGGTGGCTGTCAAATAACAAACACACACTACAAATGGGAAACGAAATAAATAAAAACTACAGTATCCCTGTCTCAAATCAGTACAAATTCTGTGAAGATTGGATTTATCTCACAAGGATGAAAAACAAGGTAAAATTTATCCAGTTCAGCAAAGAGAAACAAAACACCGAGTTCCAGCAATTACTCTCTAATATACAAAGAAAATACAAAGTAAATGAAATACATGCCCAAGAGTATTTCGAGATGATGGACACAGACCAAAAAAACAAAATGTACAACCTTTATAACGAAGGATTCATGAAGTAAAGCAAAGAAGGATTAATTTGAACTTAGAAGATAAAAATGTAAAAGCCCTGTTAGAACTAGAGGTAAATTTGTCCTTACTTAACGACTCTGAGTATTTCGGGTCAGTGATACACCACCTGAAAAAAGAATATTTCAGTGATGTTTCCCAGGGGGTTATCTTTGATACCATAAAGAATCACTACCAAGATTTTCAAGAGATACCTTCCCTGAAGGATATCATTATACAGCACAAAAACTCCGACCAGAAGACCAAAGACCTTGTTAAAACAGGCATTAAAGAACTAAACACCCAAACAGAGCAGGTAAACAAAGACCTCTTGATAAAACAAACCGAGTTGTTTATAAAAGATGCTATATTTACTAAGGCAATTATAAAAGGTGCAGATGCACTAGGTGCCCATAATCAAGAAATGAAAATGGAGTCATTCGCCCTTGCCGAGGAATCAGTAAAAGTATCCTTGGATTCTGATTTTGGTGTCTTTTTAGAGGATATTGACCAGGTGTTCGAGGAGTTTAAAGAAAAACCAGGGATTAAACTCAATATACCTAGTTTTGATAATATGATAGGACAAGGGTATACACCCAAGACACTTCACTCGGCTATGGCAGCATCAGGGGTGGGTAAATCTGCCGCCATGACTGCATTTGCTGTACAGTTTTTGTTACAGAAAAAGGATGTGGTTTTTGTCTCCTTGGAGATGTCAGAGGCAGAGGTATCTAAGAGAATTTATGCTAATCTTTATGATGTTAATATATCCAGTCTTCCTGATATGGAAAAAGAGGTGATAAAAGCCCAACACAACCAAATAAAAGACCATATAGGACAGCTGGTGATAAAGGAGTTTAGTGCTGGTGGTTTGACACCCCTTGGGTTAGATGGGTATCTTAATAAACTCCAGATAGAAAAAAATATAAAAGAACCATTAGTAATTATAGATTACCTTGGGTTGATGGCATCAGACAGGATGAAAAATGCGGATAACTCTTATAGTTATTATGGTTCCATAGCAGAGGAACTCAGAGCAATAGCCCAGAAAAGAAACCTTGTTATGTTTACACCTTTACAGTTAAACAGAAATGCTATCAATAATACAGAAGCGGATCAAAGCTCGCTTTCAGAATCCATGAAAATACTCATGACCCTTGATTCTGCCTTCATTATATCACAAACCCCTGAGATGAAAGACACGGGTAAAATGAAGATAAATTTCGTTAAAAATAGAATGGCAGGTAAAACATGGAGCTTTGACATTTCATTCGATTACTCTAAATTTAGGTTTATAGATAACCTGAATGATAGTAAACCCCAGGGTATTAAGGGGATTGATACAGGGATTGATGCTCCTTGGACACCACCTGGTTAACAGTGTTTAACGGTGTGTAGATACACCACTTGGGTGGGCTTTTCTATTTCTTTTTGCTTTATTTCTCCACTGCTTTACTTTGGTTTTGTTTTGTCTTATAAATTTCTTTCTGTTCTTTGCGTCTTGCTTCCGCTGAGGTAAAGGAATTTTTTTGTAATCACGGGCTACCTGAGCCTTTGATTTCTTTTGCCTTTTGGTTCCCTCGTCAACCTCATCTTCATAATCTTCAAGCTCATCCTCATCCTCGAGCATCTCTATTATCTCTTCGCCTATCTCTTGAATTTCCTCTTCATCTAATGCCAGAAGCATCTCCTGGATATCTTCTAGGGTGAAATCTTCCTCTGTGTATAAATTCCCTGTGCTCTGGGCTACATCCGCCTGGACAGAGCCCTCGGATAGAAATGTTTTAAACTCGTTCATTTTGTTCCTTTATCTTGGTTTAAGTTTATTGTGTTATAATGTATTTATAAAGGATCAAAATGAAAAAAACAAAACAATCAGTACAAGAGATTTTTAACGACTATGTAAATGAATTTCAAAAATCACCATTCCAAGAGATACAGGACACCGAAGATGGAGTGAGTATTCAATTCCCAGATGAATTTTACACGGCACTAAAGAACCAAAGAACCCTAAAAGAAGCAGAAGATGATGTAGAGGTGTTTATTAATACAATATTACATGAATATATAAAAGAAATGGAAGAAAAGAAGGACTGCTCGGGCTGTGACGATTGTACATGTAAAGATTAACCTCTTTTTAAGCAAAGGTGTGGTATAATAGGGTATAAAAAGAGAAGGAACAAAATGAAATTTGATAACACATTTGACGAGGCATTTATGAGCATGATGTCTGACCCTAAATATATAGACCTGAGTTTTTATAGCTTTGTTATATCCAAGATGCGAGTAGAGATGACCACCAAGGTTCCCACAGCAGGGGCAGGGTTCTATAATAATGTTTATAATCTTTTGGTCAACCTGGAGTTTTTTGATACTCTTACCAAAGAGGAGAGAATGGCAGTTCTGGTACACGAGTGCCAACATGTCATCCTTCAGCATATTTTTAGAAAAGGTGAAAGAGACCACACCTTGTTTAATTGTGCTTGTGATATAGCCATTAATCAAAAAATTAAAAATATCCCTAAAACGGGTATGTTCCCAGAGACCTTTAGTTTCCCTAAAAATCTTACTTCTGAGCATTACTACCAGCTCTTAAAAGAAGAGCAAAAAAGCCAAGAAAAAGAGAAACAAGAATACCAGGACAGTTGTGAAGATGGTGAAGGTTCTGAAGGTGATGGTGAAGGTGATGGTAAAGATTCTGAAGGCTCTGAGGGTCAGTGGAAACCTAAATCTGGACACCCTGACCTTACTTCTGGTGATGAACTGACACTTGATGATCACGGTAAATGGTCTGAAATGGACTCTGATGATGAAGAGCTAGCCAGAAATACTATGGAGAAAATCCTTGGGGATGCCATGGAAAAAGCAATAGGGAATACACCACAAGATATCCAAGATATGCTTAAGCTTTGGAAAAAAGAACCTAAGCTCTCATGGAAGAAAATTCTAAAGAAAATAGTCTCTTCTAAAAAAGGCGCTAACACAAGAACCATCAAGAGAAGAGACCGCAGGCTTCCTAACCGTCATGATATCAAGGGTAAAAAGGTCTTTTATGACACCCCTGAGATAGTAGTAGGCGTGGATGTTTCTGGGAGCATGTCCGATGAAGAGATTTTCAAAGGACTAGTAGAAATTAATGCCGTTGCCAAGATGACTCATTCTAACCTTAAACTGGTACAAATTGATACCAATATCAAAGGATTAGAAGAGTTTCAAGAGAAACAAAAAACATTCGTAAGAAAAGGTCAAGGTGGCACGGATATGTCCAGTATGATTAGATTCTTGTTAGACGAGAAGATAAACTATGATGTTTTGGTTATGATATCCGATATGTATATTGAAGATGTAGGTTCTCACCAAGATTGGAAAAGAGCCAAAAAACCTACTTTGTGGTTAAATACATCAGGAACCGATGTATCATGGGAAAGCACAAGGGGTCATACGGTGTATGACATTGCTAATGCTTAGCCTTAATAAGGTCTTATACCAGCTTCACGGCATATGGAAATAAACTCGTCACTATGTGATAATCCATCAATCATACTATCTAATGATTGATTTTCAACATAATAACTCAACCAATAAGCATATCCCGGACAATCAGGGTCTCGTTTGAGCATAGTTTGATATATTTTAGACACTTCTTCACACTCTGTATACATCTTTTCATCGTATTCCGGTTGTTCTGTAAATGCTTTTACTATACCTGCACCTGTTATGATTTGATTATCTAATGCCTCTGCCCAATAAGATACACCTGATTCATCTGCTGGTCTTTCTAACATAACAGTATATAATCGTCTTACAAAATCGGCACTGGGTGATTCATAATTAGGGTTATGACCATCGAACATGTTTAGTGTAAAGAGTTGCTTACAGCTTAACCCAGTCGTGTCACTTACATATACATAACCAGTATATGTAGTAGGATTTTTAGTGTGTCCCGGTAGCCTGAAATAAGCGGTTTTTTCTGATGCATGTGTTAAAGCAGTGTCTAATCCATAAGCATCCATTCTCCAGCTGTATTCCAAGTCACCAGTGCCACCTTGGACTGTAGATGTCATGGGACCGAAACCTTCAAAATCTTCAATATAAAATGGAAAATTTAAAGCAGTGTTATTAGTGAGTTGTGCATCTGGTGCCCACTCATCCTCATAATCTATTCCGTTAAAATTAGTAACTACCCATCCATCCCTAACATTAGTCATGACTATATCATAATCCAATAACCAGAATCCACCATCACCGAAACTAGGTCCCCATGAGTTTTCAACAATGAAACCGTTCATGGCATCATCGAATCCGACTATACACATAGCGTGACCGCCTATACTAGGGTGTTCTTCATCTATTCCCTTATAATCGTGGGTGCTAAGTGGACCCGATAGGCTAAAAAATTCATTAGCCAGTTTCATAGAAATCGCTACTGGAAACCCCTTTGCCAATGCCATTTTCATATCCTGTATTGCTAAAGGATTGGCATAATAACCAGAATCCAATCCATGGACTCTCTCATATCTCCCTACTTTTGTACTTAAAGCATTTTGATAAGCTTCTGGTGTGGGTTTTTCATTTACTTTAGATGTTATATAAGGATAAATGCTCTCTTTACAAACACCTTTTTTGTATGCTTCTCTTACACCATCTCTTAGATATGCTCCTGCATCTATACAACACAATTCTGGTCGTTCTTCTCTTACTGTGTAGTATAAAAATAATCTACTCAGGTCATAAAAATTATCGGATTTAGTCAAGAGTATCTCATACATATTTACACAAGCTTGTGCAACACAAGAGCCTATATTTCCTTGGTCTTCGACTTGTGGTGTCAGGGGTCTTAGGTCTTTGCTTGCTGGTAATGGTGCCTGGGGTAGCTTAGCAGGATTAAACAGATAGTCTCTTGCATCTTCTGGGTCATCTTGTAGATTAGATTGTCTTACACTTCGTTTCCATTGTTCTATTTGCTTTTCCATATTTTTCCTTTAGTTTATTATAGTACTAACTTGAGCTTGTCTATCAAAAACTCTGTCTATCATTTCTGTGCCTTCATTCGCAAGTTGAACATCACCTCTTGTTTCTGTTTCAAGGTGTTTTGAAAATGTGTATTCTATTAGTGTTTTGTCTTCAGCCGATAGTCTTGCTTTTTGAGTATCGGTGAATGTATCGTAAAACCTAGAGCACAATTTCATCAGCAGAGCAATCATTTTGGCATTATCGGCTACTGAGTCTTCTAGGTCAAATACTTCATTTTGTATTGTGTATCTTTGAAGATTTTTTTTGTCTATTTTTTTATCAGTATTTATTACTTCTCTTACCGCAGGGCTTCTTAATGCTCCTCTTACTATTGTAGTTCTTTCAAGCATGTTTTTCCTTTTTGTTTATTTATAACGATAAACTTTTCAACAAAGGCTTAAGTTCTTTTAGTTCTATTGTTCTAACTGATGGGTACATTTTGGTTTGGCAAAATCTCCAATCCCTGTGTTTATTTATCACTACATAAGTAGGAATATCAAGAATGCCAGCCAAGTGGGCGATTGCGGTATCCGCTGTAATGATAAGATCTTGTTCTTTTATTATTTTTGAAGTATATAAGAAATCTTCATCTTCTGGTATTCTTGGTGTATTTTCAAGAAACCTTGGTAGACTAGGGTGCCCAGGTATTATAGTCTGGACTATGGTGTAATCGAAATTGAAATTTTTAAAAACCCCTGGATTATAATTTCTGGCTAAGGCAGTGCTTGATCTTGGTGAGCAATAAAAAGCAATACCTATTTTTTTAATATTTTTTTGTTCTTTTGGTGTTCCTTTGTGCTCTGGAATTTTATTATTCATTTGATAATAAAAACTAAAAGCATCCATAGATGCCAGTTGTATATCACATTCTTGTATTATATAAGGGGTTTTTTCTAAAATAAACTCTATGTTATCGTAGTGATAAAGTTCTTTAAATAACTCAAACAAAGCACCTCTTACCTGAAAATAAACAAACTTTGTATTTTTACTAAGCCATTCTAAAACCAAAGTACTCATAATATCATCACCAAGACCTTGCTCTGATATCATCAAGACTGTTTTATTTTTTATTTGCTCTGGTTTAGTAACTACTTTAAGATCACAAAATTCTATTTTATTTTTATCTGTCATCCATCTGTGGTGGTAAATTTCAAACCCTTCTTTGAAATCACCCTGATTTAGTAAATAAGTATACAGGTTTCCTATGTGTTGTTGATCCAGTTCAGTAGCCTTTTTAAGATACTTTTTAGCCTTTGGGTTATCTGTCTTATTGAATAAGAACCCAAGCCCATTTAGATGACGAGCCTTGTTTTTATTGTCTAGGTGATCGTAGTCTAACTTTAGCATGTATTTTAGGGCATTTTTGTAATCATTTTTCTTGATAAATTTATCTATTTTTTTGTTTATCTGGATTCTTTCTTCCCCTCGTATATGCTTTGGTTCATTTTCTAATTTTAATTTTTCTATCTCTTTTGGCACATCAGAATATTGTATTACCTTGACACTGGGATACATATTCATGTGCTCCCATCTCCAGTCAAGATAATCTGAAATAATCACATAAGCCCTGAGCCCAAGAAGCCCTGCCAGGTGTGCTACTGCCGTGTCGGTGACGAAAAGATAATCATACTCAAGGAGCCTTTCAGCAGTAAATAAGAAATCACTCCCCAGGGGAATCTTCCTTGTGTCTTTTAAAAAATCAGGCAGGCTTGGGTGTTCAGGGGTTAAAGTCTGGACTATCTCTATATCTATGCCGTGGTTTTCAAATACTAATGGATTGATGTTCTTTTTAAGGAAGTTTTCGCTCCCTGGTAGAGTATAAGGGGCTATGCCTATTTTTAATTTTTTATTGGTTTTAGTTTTAAAATTGAATTTGGTCTGGGGGTGTGTTTTATTAATAAGGTAATAAAAACCAAAGACTTCCATGGATGCTACTTGTATATCAAACTTAGGGATCACTTTTCCATCGAATTCTGATTCCTCTGCAAAAAATGTCAAATTATCGTATTTCTTTTGATAGAGTTTTTTTATCAAATTAAGCATAGGTGCTCTTACTCTTACAAAGGCATATTCTACATTATTAGACAGCCATTCGTAACATAAAGAGGTCATTATCTCGTCACCGAAGCCTTGCTCTGGTAAAACAAGTACCCTGCGGTTTAGGATATTTTCTGGCTTTGTGGCCATTGGTAGGTTAGGGGACCAACCTACAGCGGATTCTTTATCAAGCCATCTTAGGTAATATTTAACAAAAGCATCACTGAAGTTTCCCACGGTTAGGTCAAGGATACACACAGCAATGTCTGTTTTATTGGTATTTTGTGTGTCTGGGGTAAGGGCAAGGGCTTTTTTATAATACACCCTGGCTTCCTCGAAACGGTCAAATTGAAAATAAGCTATGCCTATGTTATGATATAAGTTTATCTTTTCGTTTATGGTGAACCCTGAGTTTACTGGGTCTATTTTTTCAAAAAGGTCTATGCCTTTTTGGTATTCTTTATTCTTCAATAAAGATATTATTTCTTCGTTCTCTTTCATCTCTTTCCTCTCTTTCCTTCTCTTTCATTCTCTTTTCTGGTTTATTTATAAGGTTTTCAATAAAGTCCCTGTGAATTCCTCCATCTTAGCCAAATCGGGCAAATATACTATTGTTTTAAAACTTCTTGTAGGATTAATAATCTCGTCCTTGAACTCTTGGTTTATTACTGTAGGTGTATATGTATACACTGCTGTAGGTAATATGGTGAGTGGTTTAGTTGGTGTTATCCAGTATCTATCATGGTACGTTTTTGGCATCACTACATCATCTATTTCTCTATCATCCCTAGTAAATATAGAATAATTCGTACGGTTATTTGTACCTAATTCTCCGTTGTAGTTATAACCAGAACCCCACACCTGCCCGTCTTTTATGATCATACTAGTACCATAATTACCCCCACAGGATATATCTTCAGCATTAATGGTGTTTTGATCGTCTCTGGTAAAGTTATGTTTCTCACTAGTATCATCAGTGCCCAGCGGACCATAAGGGTTACGCCCTGTTCCATATACTTGACCATTAGATATAAGCATACTATAATTGCGACCACATGCTACTTGTTCAACATTATCTATATGTAAAGATTCTCTAGTAAAGGTGGTTATATAACTTAGGTGATCATTTCCTAGTTCTCCGTCACCGTTAACCCCAGACCCCCATGCCTGTCCTGACTTTACAATCATGGTAATCTGTTTGCCACATGCTATTTGTTCAGCATCATGTATACCAAGGTATTCTCTAATAAAAGTTCTTTGATCATATCTATTATTAATAGCTAATTGACCATAGTCATTTAGTCCTGCTCCCCATACTTGACCCCCTTCTCTTATTATCATGGCATGGTCATGTCCACATGCTATTTGTTCAGCATCATCTATATGCAAAATTTCTCTAGTAAAGGTTTTTTTATTATTAGTGTTATTTATACCAAACTGACCATAATTACGCCCAGTACTCCAAACCTCTCCTGATTTTACAATCATTGTAAAATTATGTCCACATGATATATCTGTAACCCCAGTGAAATTTTGTGATTCTCTGGTAAACTTAGTCCTATCATATTGGTCATTTGTACCTAATTCACCATAGTTGTTTTCCCCAGTGCCCCATACTTGACCCCCTTCTCTTATTATCATGGTGCTCTTGTCTCCACAAGAAATACCCAGAGCATCATCTATATTTCGTGATTCTCTGGTAAATTTAGATCTATAATTATCACCCACAGATCCTAGTTCCCCATTGTAGTTCTTTCCTGTACCCCATACTTCTCCATTATTTCTTATAACCATGGTATGATACTCACCTACTGCCACGACCTTAACATTAGTCAAAATAGTATTTCCATCATTATTAACAACCTCAACACTAAAAGGTTCTCCAGTATCAGAAACATAAGTATCGCCCATCTTAACATTAAAAAATTCATTGTCTATATAAACCGATGTAGTAGTGCTTGCCCAATCTAAATCTATCATATCTGTTCCACCTACGATGCTGTTTAAGTCGATATTATCGGGTATTAAATCAACATCTTCTTCCGTGGTTTTTAAAGTAATATTAACCAAAGGATATACTTTAAAAGGCACTGCTTGAAGGTTTTCTACAGGATTTACCCAATATTTTAAATAATAAGAAGAAGATGATAGCACATCATCAATCTCTCTAGCATCCCTGCTGAATGTACGCCTGTCTGTAGTATCATTTGTACCTAGTCGCCCAAGCGCATTTTCCCCAGTGCCCCATACTTGCTGATCACTTATAGCCATAGAAAAAAATTCACTACAAGCAACATTAGTAACATTAGTAAGATTTTCAACTTCTCTGATAAATAAATATTGGGTTGATACATTACCAATACCTAATTGACCATGGTCATTTCGACCTACTCCCCATACCTGACCATTTCTTGCAATGATTGTTTGATTTCGTCCAGTAGCTATTTTATCTACATCAGTAAATTCTTGTGATTCTCTGGTAAAGGTAGATTTATTATTATTGGTGCCATTTCCGTGTTGACCATAATTATTACGACCCGTGGTCCATAGTTGACCACCATCTCGTATAATAACAGTATGAAAATATCCACATGCTATTTGTTCGGCATCCTCTATCTCAAGGGCTTCTCTGGTTAATGTTGACTGATTATTTTTATTATTAGTACCCAATTCACCACTGCCATTGTTCCCAGTACCCCATACCTGCCCATCTTTTATAACAGATGTATATTGTTGACCAGCTGATACTCGTTCTATATCAGTAAATTCTTGGCTTTCTCTGGTTAATGTTGATTTGGGATCTCTATTATTTAAACCCAGTTCACCATCATCATTTAAACCACTACTCCATAATTGACCTAAATTTCTTATGACAGCCGTATGGTGTAATCCACATGCTACTTGTTTAGCATCAGTGAAATTTTGTGACTCTCTCAAAAAAGTGTTCTTATGTCCTGTGTTATCGAGACCCAGCTGACCATGACTATTATACCCTGTCCCCCATACTTCTCCACCATTTCTTATTATTATAGTAAAATATTCACCGCATGCTATTTGTTCGGCATCCTCTATCTCAAGATCTTCTCTGATAAATGTGGACTCATTATCATTATTTCCAGTACCCAGCTGACCATAAGCATTTCCCCCTGTACCCCATACTTCTCCACCATTTCTTATGACCATGGTGTGGGCTACTCCACATGATATTATATCAACACCATCAATACTATTCTTGGTTCCATCATTGTTAATAGTCTCTACAATAAAAGTATCACCCAGTTCAGAACAATAAGTCTCACCTACTCTTGCTTCTACTCTTGAATTGTCTAAATAAATAATACTTGTACCAGAAGCCCGATGATCATCTCTTACATCTATTGGATTTTCTATTGTACTTGAATTATTAATCCCAGTCCAATCATTATCTCCGCCATCTTGTATTACATCTGTTGATCTTGCTCTGTGTGTATTTAAATAAGCCGTAACAGGGATTTGAGATAAAATAGATACTGGAGTGACCCAGTATTTTGTATAATGGTCTGTATAATTACCATCATTATCTACTGCTTGAACTACAAAACTCTCATTATCAGTAGTTATTGTTTCGCCTACTTGCACATCTACCATATTATTATCAAGATAGATTGTAGAAGTAGTGCTAGTATAAGCATTATCCAATACATCCGTAGTGTCTACCTCAACAGCATCAAGGGATGAAAGTTCAGTATTAACTAAATCATCAAAAGCATCCATGGTTATTGAATTATACAATAATATTTGGTCATCTACTATAGATATATTTTTTATTAATACATTATGTTCCCCTGTTACTGATGTGTAATAATTTAATTTATCAATATAAACTTCCATAACAGTATTGGTGTCTATAGGAACATCTGGTATATTCCATGTGATGGTATCCCCAGTCCTATAATAAGTGCCTTGATTGGCATAAAGTGTATAAGTACCCAAAGAATCATAATTATCTATAATGATCTCTATACTGGTTTCCTCAAATGCTTCAGAAACACCCGATAACACAGGGGTATCTAAAGTAGGTATAAATGCACTTAAAGTAAGTTCTTTCCACCATAAAGAAGAAACCATAGGTATGTGGTTAGTGTTATTAGGTTCAAGGCTCTTCCATGTTTTATTGTCATACCATGCCAATGCACTAGTATTATAACTAATATCTCCTGACCATGATGGTACTCCATTTTCTTGTATATTTAAAAACATTTCAGAAGTAACATCGAAAAACCAGTTAAACTCATTATGAGGTGGTTTTTCCCCGTAGCTCCAGCCTTGTGATATCTTGGTCTGGACTGGCTTGAGTTTATTTGGTGGAGTTGCTCCTTGTGCCCATATTTCTTGGGTAGTTATTACTGGTTTATTCATTATTATTCCTTTTGCTTGTTACAGACTTGTTATTAATTGAAGGTAGAATTTATCCACGGTATTAGCAGAACCTGCATCGCCTGTACCTTCGGGAATGTAATCTATTGCGTATGTCTTCAATGGAATAGCGTCAATACTCACCGAATCTTGTAAAATAAACCTAAATGGTTTGCCTTTCCAATTAGTAAGCTTACTATTTAATAAGGCTATTAATTGTGCTGGTGTTGGCACCGCACCAGCATAATATGCTCTATAAGACCTATTAACAAATAAGTTTAATCCTTGTGGTGTTACTGCTTTGTTGTCTATATCACTAAAAGTATCATAAATAGTAGCATAGACTACTTCACCTTCAGGTCCTCTTAGTTGACCAAAGTTTGCCCAATGAAATCCATCCCATGTATACCCGTCACCTTTTTCGCCTGGTATAGAAGCAGTAGCACTGCTTTCCAGTGCCACATAAGTACTACCTGGTTTTGGTCTTAGTGCCAGAATATCATCAATAGGCATTGTGTCTATAACCTGAAAATAAAAATCTTTATCTATCCACTGAGGTAGTTGATTTTCAAGGGTTAGTATCTGCCCATCGTCTCCCTCTGGAAGTTCCGATGTTTGAGAATTAACTTTTTGTAGGTCCTCTCGAGTAGGGTTTTTAACCAAAGCTATATAAACACCTTCGTCTGTACCTTGTGTACATAAAATTGTGTCATCTTTATCTATTTTACCAAGTTCTACTGTCTCTATATCACTTAGGTTTGTTATCTTATGGATAGGGTTTTCTTTATCTATCCAAACATTATCAACAAATGATCTTAAATCATCAGCGGTTATATTACCTACTATATTATCTAAAAATAAATTTGTAGTCTCGTTTTGTATTTCTTTGCTCATTAAAAATTTCCTCCGTCTATGTCAAGCATAGTTTTAACATAATTATATAAACTCTCATCATTTAAAAAATCATGAATAGTACTCAAATCACCCATTCCAGTGTTTTTTATCTTTACTACCTGTAAAGCATTCCCAAGTCCATCATAATCTACTACCAATACAGTGTTATCTAATGGTACCGCATTGATACCTAAAGAAGTGACATCATCAAATGTAAAAACAGGGTTTCTTTTCTGCATTCTTAGCCTTAACCGTATGTTACAATTTGTACCCATGCACTTGTATCAGGTGCTGTGATGAATGTAATAGTGGTTTCTGAGCCGTCATTAGCCAAAGTATAGTTAACACCTGCTTGTTCTTTTATCCCTTTATTAAATACTTGAATATAAACAGGAACCCTTGTGATAATAAAATCCTCTTGTACATTATTACCCGTGAAGTCAGTTTCTTGAATATTGAGATTCTGTTGGTTTACATATTCTTTAGTAGCAATGGTGCCATTTCCGTTTTGATTAATCAAAGCAAGAGTCAAACCTGGTGCGGTTACTAACCCAGTGTTATAGACTTCAAGAACATTAGCCCGTGAGTTTAGGGTCCCGTTTCCTATTTCTAGTAATGTATCAGGTAAGTTGTTATTATAATAACCTAAAGAAACCCCAGTGTAGTTAGCATTTCTTGTGCCTATACCTTGGCAGAAAGAACTAATCCCTGTGGTTCCGTTTAGAATATCTATATTCGTTTGTGTACTTATGTCCACAGAGTTCAGCCCTGGGGTTCCAAAGTTTGTATAATCTTGTTGAATTTTATAACCAGTATCTAATTTTACCAGTTTTCCTAAATTTGAGTCTATAATATCAAAAGATGTTCTTATATCTTCTGCTGATATCTCGGCTTCTCCGTTATCAGGCAAAAGAGCATGTATCTCGTCTAAATAAGCCATAGTGTTCCTTATCTTTTATTGTATTTATAAAAGGATAAGTTAGTCTTCGAGGTCGTATCTTATCTCATCCATATCCAGGCAAGGGCAACTCTTCTTGACACCTGGGAATTCGTTGTGACCAAGGATATCAGTATCCTTGAGGTTATAATCATTCTTCAAAAGGTTCAAAAGCCTGAGTAGTGATTGTCTTTGCTCTGGTGTCTCATGGTCAAAAGCAGGGGAGTTGTCTTCAAAGACACCACCTATATAACAAACTCCAATGGAGTTTCGGTTGTGACCTCTGACATGTGCCCCTGGGTAGTCTACCCATCTTGATTTCTGGATAGTCCCGTCAAGAAGTATAACATAATGATACCCACAGCCTGATCTAGGTCCCCATCTGTCGAGGTGCCAGTCGTCAATATCATAGGCATCGTAATATACACCCACTGGGGTAGCCGCACAATGGACTACTACCGTGTTTATTTCCCTTTTGGTAATGAAAATATCATCATTGTATACGCCAAGTGTAAGGTCTTTGCCTATGCTTGAAAATTTTTTATGTCTCATTCTGTTCCTTTTAACTATAAACTTGAAATATAGTTATAATATTCTCTTCTTTTTCTATAAGATTTTGTGTATCTGTTGATTTTTCTTGTAGCACAGTCAACTGTTTCGCAATTATATATTTTATTGATATACCAAAATCCCAAAGCACTAAGTAAAGCCATAGAAGGTGTATGAATAGTCTCTTCTAGCATATATAAATCAATTTTAGCATTTAAGACTTGAGAAATCACGGCAGATATTTTTGAAAAATTATAGCGACCTGTGATTTGTACATACCCAGATCCAGAAAATCTGAAGCCATCTCCTGATGAATACCCCCCGTTTCCTAATCTATTACTATAAACTTTATTTGCTATTTTTTTATGGTTAGCCCTGTGACCGTTGCATCTACCATCTCTGTTAGAATCTTTTGGGTTTTTTCTGTAATACTTGAATATTTTCCTTAATCCTTTACAAGAATAATTGAGGTTTTCTCTTTTAGGTCTGAGGTTTACACCAATTTCTGCTCTTATTTGAGCAAGAAATAAATCCTCTTGAAATTTAGTATCTATCCCGAAAAGCACAGCATAACTATCAAATGTATCTAAGAACTCCTCTATATCTGCTTGACTGGACCTATAAAATATATCCTGTAGTTTAAAATAATCCATCTATGTCCTTTCTATTTCTTAACAAACTTAGCATTAAAGTTATAAGCCTGATCTACATAGAACTTGTTTTGTTTTCTTAGATGGTTTGTGGTCTTTTGTGCTCTTTTGAGCTGATTTTTATTCACCTTGTAGTATCTTTTATCATAATTTTTGATATCGGTTATTTCATAAAGTTTTACTGATTTCAGGGTTCTTTGCTCTGGTACTTTTTGTTTTATGTATACTAATTTTGTTTGTACTTCGGGTTTATCCTTGGCACATCCGCTAAAAAATAAACTTATAGTTAAAAACACTGCTGTTGCTGTTGCTATTTTCATTGCTGTCCTTTCTATATCTGTATAGAACAGAACTCTCAGGCTCTGTATCGTTTATATCGTTTAATTCGTTGGTCAATTTATCCAGGTTGTCCCCGGCTGCTGACCATATAACCTCAAATTCCTTCACCTTAATGGAATCCTTGCATTCTTCGAGCAAGGCTTCTGAGTTATTCAGCTTTAGCTTCAAACGATTCAGATGACTGTCTAATGTGGTTATATTGGTATTCAACAATACAATTTCTTTGTTTAATAACTTAATAGGCTTGTAATGGAATTTGTAAACCATTGTTCCTATTATACCACTCGATACAAGGGCAACAACCCCGTATATTAATAAGGTGCTTTGACCTGTAAATAAACTTAAAATATTCATTATTTTCCTTTCTTAAGTTAATATTCCCGTGTTCGGGGTTCTCTGGGTTCTCTTTGTCTATAATTTTTGTATTCATCACTGTGGGTATCAGTACCTATTACACTTTTACTGGAACCTCTTTTTCTGTCACCAGTCAGCTCAGAATCTACTGAAATTATCGTTTCTTTGTTTAAATGATACCCAGGTATATATTGGACTTTATCCAGTGCTCTTATGATCTCAGTAGTAGTATTAGAATCGAAATTGTCCCCGGTTTCACCGAAAAAGATAATCCTGACAGGGGCTTTTTCTACTATCAAGACCTTCCTCGGCATATAAGAATCAACGAATATATTACTAAAAATATGTTGTCCTTTGATTAAAGGGATAGTCATAAAGAACAACAAAAGAATAAAAATTAGCAAAGAAACTCCAAAAAGTTTCATCCATTTATTTTCAAACATTACTCTGCTCTGCCTAATTCATAGCACGATGCACTAAGTTCATATATAACCTCGTTTACCTCTTCTGATAATTTTTGGTCTATGAGGTATTCTATTAGTTCCCTTATATTAGGGTTCTCTTGATTAAAGTCCATTATTTGTATAAGTTCTTCTAACATTTTTATCCTTTTTTAGTAGTCCTCTTCGGATTCCTCGTACCTTGGTTCCCTTGGGTTTCTTGGTCTGTCGAATCTTGATGAAATAGACCTTTGTCGATTATGTCTGTCGTTAAATCGTACTTTTTCATAAGTACGCATAGCCCCTATTCCAATTACAATCGCAACCAAGTTTATCATAGCCTCTGCATTTATATCAGGAGGCACGACAACATACCCCATAAATGAAGCAAACCATATCATCAAGGGGTGTACTATAAACGCATAAAGAATAATCAAAACACTCAACCACCCAAGGGCTGGTCGCCAGCCTGATTTATAGAATGTCCAGTCAGACATTTTCCCTTTGTTTTCGTCATAACTGGTCTGTTCGTTATCAACCGAATCTAATTCCTCTGCATATTCTGGGTCGTCTAACTTTGGCATTTCTACTGCTTATAAGGCTTGTAATTACTGTAATTATTATACTTATAATCTTTATAATCATCTTTGTGCATCTGGCAGTCTTTTATATCATCTTTTATTATCTTGATATTTTGGTCGGTTTGCTTGACCAGCAAAGACACATCTTTGGCTATCAATTTAAGACCCGTTTCTACTGAGTCTGTGTTGTAGTTTAGTTTCCATGTGGTCCCAAGGATGCTCAAGGTGCCTATAATCATCATATAGCCTATTAATTTCATCCACTTTATGTCTTGGAGCAATTTAGAATGTTCTACCGTATTTTGTGTAGTCAGTTTATTTACTTCAGCTTTGATATTATCTACCTCGTGGTTTAATTCATCGTGTGCATGGCACGAAGTGCAGGGTGGATGTGTAACATCGTTCATATAAATCCTTTTCTAAGTTTATGTATTTATAAAGGATTTAATATTAAGATTTACAGATAGTTATCAACTCCGATTCTTGTTGTGGTTGATTGATCAGGCTCAGGTAAAGCCCAGTATCGGTACCTTGGTATACTATGACTAAAGTTCCCTCGTAAATATTCAGTGCCAAAGGAAGGTCACTAAAATCGGATATTTTTACTACCTTTACTTCCCTGTCGGTAAAAATTCCGTTCATGGATAATCTCATATCCTCGGCAGAAATACTATTATCGGTGTTATCAGGAAAGAGGTCAATAATCTCTTGGTGTGTGGTGTTGTTTGTCATCTTTGTCCTTATGAAGTCGCTATGACTGTGTTTCTGGTCTTTTTGTGCTCTGCTTTTATCAAGTTATTAGTAGGCTCAAAGTCCACGGCAACAGTCACATCGGTACCTATGATATTATTCCCTGGGTTTAAGTCATTGAACTTACCAAGGGTATTATTATGAAAAACAGTATCCATGTCTACTATTGTGTTTTTGGTGGTCGCTGATAACACCAGCCCGTATTCCTCAGAATCGGCAAATACACAATTATTCAGAGTAATACCCCCGTATCCTGTATAAGTGTCTATCTCCATGCCATTTGTGCCTGCTGCCCCTACTCTACAATTTTCTATTGTACCTTGTCTTATGTTTCCTTGTAATTTTATCCCGTAACCCAGTGGATGAAATACATCACAATTTTTTATAACAGGGTGAGAGCCAGTTATTTTCAAGGCATTATAACAATTCTCTAGCCAGACATCCTCTACTAATGTAAAGTCCCCTGAGCTTTCTATGCCTATTGAATCCACGCCTGTGTTTCCTATCCTGAATCCTGAAAATTCTGTACCTCTTGCCGTGGTGGTTATCCCAGTCCCGTTGTAATTACATACAACATCCCGTCCTGGGCCTCTTATAAACAAGTAATCCTTAGTTATATTCATAGGCTCAGTGATAACCGTGACACCTGCTGGGTTACCAGCTATTATCATAATAGTATCATGATTGGCATTTTCGGCTACCGCATGAGCAACGGCAAATGTCTTAAATGCCCTGTCAGGGGCATCACCATGGTGAACATCAGAACCAGCATAAGGGTCCCAATAAATAATCTCACCTGAGCCTGTATGGTGTGGTCTTAGGTATTCTATTACTCTTTGGAGATTGGCTAATTCTGTACCATCCGAGAGTTTATCAATAACATAGCAATTAGGCTGTGAATTATCAGTTACCGTGCCATCACCTGACAGGGCAATAATACCACCTACACAAGAAGAATCTACTATGACATCACCAGCGGATATACCAATACCGTACTGGTTAGCATCGGTAGTATTGGTCAATTCTAAAACCCCTGTATAGTTAGACATTATTAGGTTTTGACTAGACCCCCCAGCATCTATAACTGGGTTTACCATTATATTCAGCATTCTACAATCATCGAGTAAAGCATCTTTTGAGCCAGCCAAGGTGATAGTCCCTCCTAATGAACAATCGTGTATGTGTCCATTAAAATATTCTATGTCCATTACAATACAATCAGTTATATCAGAATCACCATCAAGTGTCCCAGATATTGTAAATTTACTAAAAGATGTTTCTAAGCACTCTGCCCCTGGTTCTACTATTAAATCAGATATGACATGAGAAGACCCCATGAGGTGTAGTTTTTCCACATTATCCCCAGTAGTTAGTGTATAATCACTCTGGAATAATATAGTATCTATACCTTCTCTTTTGGATATGGTTACTGCATCTTGAACATTACTACATGGTGATCTTTTAGTCCCTATTGGGAATGTAGTCCCAGGGGTTCCGCTAATAGCATCAACGGCCACTTCACCACCAAAGGAAGCCGCTTGTAATGAAACAGAATCTTGAAGACCAGCCGAGTTTGATGTATTTACCCCGACTTGGTTTTTAATAGTATTATCAGAAATATTTGAATTTCCGCCTACTATATTGACATTATATAACCCGTCTTCAAATGTCACTGTATAGTTGTTTATAATTTGAACTACCTGTGCCAAGGATACCCCAGAAACTTCCACGGGTGGGTTATGAGAATGCATATCAAGATATGCTATGCCTGCTTCATCATCTTGTTTATCATGCATAGCATATCTAAACTCAGTAAGATCGAGTTGTCTTACTTCTACTGGTGTGCTTTGGATAAGAAGCATTTCATCTCTTGGGACATTAATGTTTAATGTTCCCCAATCCATAACTATATTCATCTAGTTCCTTTATTCAGTAGTCCCAGAACCCATACTCTTGGCAAACAACACAGAAACCTGTTGTTGTAGGGTGTCTATTCTAATATTTAATTGTGCTATTATACTGTCTTTTCGCTTATTGTCTTCTTTTACTTCCATAATTTCATCTCTCACGGACTTAAGTCCTTCTGATAGTGTATGAAAGTTCCTTTTACTTAGTTCATCCATTACTCGTCTCCAATCATATATAAAGTTAAATCTAAACCAGATGTCGAGCTAATAGTCGCACCTACTGGTTCTGTTTTGTAATACGGCTCTACTGATGCGAATCGTGCTCTACCAAGTATTGGCTGATCAGAACTTAACGATCTGGTATCTGATACTTGACCATTTACATCAGTAAGCACTTTATTTATTATAACCGTGCCTTCAGTTAGTCCGCCACCACTCCCAGCATAAATATATACCCTTGCATCTTCAATAATGGCTTTTGTGATTTTATCTCTTACTGTTATTGTGGTTGTTACTTGACTGACTAATACATTAACAGTCCCAGTCCCTGTGTTATAATAAGTAGGGGTAGATGCCCCCGTTTGAACATTTATTGTTAATGTTACGCTGTTATCAACATCGACTAAAATAGTTCTATTGCCAGCAGTCCCAGATTGTATAGCATAGTTACTTTCATAATTATCCCAATTAAGACTAATATCAGCAGAAATATTTCCAAGATCGACTGCATGTCCAGTCCCATCTGAATTGAAGGTACATTTAGTTACATTATTTAATGAATCCACACCAAGCCCCACAGTCCCACTTGGATTATCAAAGGTACATGATGTAATTGTTGAAGACCCTTGAGTAACAAGCCCACATCTTCTAAAAGTAGAAGTTGTAATTTCAGCATTAGATTGAAATATAAATGTACTCATATCCGTAAAAGCACAGGATTTGATATCTACCGTGGCATTATCAATCATCTCAAACTCACCCTTAGAGGTAGTCCCAAGTGCTGATATATTAATAGCC
The DNA here is from genome assembly GCA_029935075.1 of Campylobacterales bacterium. GTDB lineage: Bacteria > Campylobacterota > Campylobacteria > Campylobacterales > QNZT01 > SZUA-1433. The sequence goes on along the minus strand of JAOZKZ010000002.1, from coordinate 16,410 downwards.
GTCCAGTCTATGACACTCGAAGCATTATTTATTTCTATCCTGTTAAAGTTAGCCGAAACCCATTCTGTATTGTCAATAACAATAGAGGCGTTAGCATCAACGAACTCGGTTAAAGTAGTAGTACCTAATGAAATTAACCCTTTCCATTTATAACCACCCTCAATCGCCTGAAATAAACCCCATTTTGCTGTATTATTATCATTAGCCGTAGACATGCCTGAAAATGTAGCATATCCATCCCCTGAACTACCATTTTGGACTATTAATTCACCTCTTCCGTATCTAAAGACATCAAAACCAAGTGGATTTCCTTTAGAAACCTTGGTGATACAATCAACAGCCGCTCCTACATAATGGTAAGCAGTAGGTGTACCAGCATTTTCATCTGGACTGAGTGTAGGTAACACGGCTATATTTTGCCATCCACCATAAGGGTTAGGTGCCCTGTCACTACCACCCACATAATAAACATTAAAAACACTGGCACTTGACCCCAGTAGCATTGAAAGTCCACCATTGGCATAGGTGTTTATTGTGCTAGGTGCAAGCCAAATAAGCCAGCCAAATATATAATCACCTGCTGAGTATGTCCAAGAATTCCCCGGTACTAAAATACCGCCTTTGGCAACAGCATTAAGTGTTAATGATGCATGAACTGTGCCCTGAATAGGAAAATCCGTGTCGTCTTCTATTGGTGATCTACCACCAGAATATAGGGTAGCAGGTTCTACGGCAGTGCCACCAGTAGTGTCAAGGTCTGCTATGTCTGTCAAGTCTGTGGTATAGGATGGTACTGCCATAGCTTTCCTTTATGTATAAGTTTAAGTGTACCACCCTAAGGTGGCACTATAAATTTAACTATCTGAACCTCTAATAGCGGAAATTGAACCACCAAGTGAAACAGAACCCTCAAAGGTTTTGATTGGTGTACCACCACCATCTCTAACCCTAACAAACAATGATCTAGCTGAGTCGTAAACCGTGGTATACTCGATTTCTTCATTTCCACCAGCTTCGGCATCATCAATATAAGCCAAGAAACCATCATTATCGACAGCAGCTGTTAAACCTGTGGTGTCACCACTACTTACAGTAAATGTTGCTATTCCAGAACCATGGATCACAGCCGTATATGGAATTCTCCAGAATACACCAGCATCATCAAGTACTCTAAGACAAGACTCCCCTGTTCCTGAAGGACAATCCGTACCAAATTGAGTACCAGTACCGATTGTTTCAAGACCACTTTTCATAATAATTGATGTAGCACCAGATGTAATTTCAGTTGATACAGCAAGCTGATCATCTTGAAGTGTAGTACCACCACCATTTGGTCCAACCAGGACTCTATCTCCGTCTATAATACCACTTACTTTTGTTTCTTTGTAGTCAGGTGGAATAACAGGAGTACCAGCATCTTCAAGTGAGAATACTTTATCTGATGCTGAAAGATCAAGTGCCTCAACACCAAATCCATAAGCACCAATAATCGCAGAACCAGTAGACGCACCAATAATAACAGGACTTACGGTTCTTTCAGTAATATTAGTATCCATATCAACAGTAGCACCAGATGTGCCACCAGTAATAGTTTCACCATCAGTTGGTACAACACCTGTAAGCAACTGCATCCATAATGCTGTACCAGCACTTACAGAATTAATCGCTAACATTTGCCCCATACCAGCAGTAGCACCAGCTCCCCAAGTTATTTCCTCAAAGGCATCAAAAGTGCCAGTAGGGGTATCTATTTGTACTTCATGTGTAATACCTCTAAATATCTTACCATCAATACCGTACATTGTGCCAACACGGTCATATGCTGTTTGCATTTTGACATACTCGTACAATTCGTTAATAGATTGAGTACCTTTGTCATATTCTGAATAGTAATGTTCATTAACAGAGTTAATATCAACATCCATTGTTCTGTAACCTTCAATATTAACAATAGATCCCCAGCCCTCAATCGTGCCTTTGTCTGTAGTGTTGTTCAGGTCGATTGCGTTTACAAGTGCAAGTGTGTTATTACCTCTTGAGGTAGTTGACTTAAACTCTGAGTATGTTTTACCAAGTTCTCTTGACATACCAATTACTCGTCTACCATCAATATCTACACCAGCGGTTCTTACCTTAAGCATAAATCTGTGTGAAATACCAGATGCAAGGTTTCTGTTCAGTCCTGAACCACCCGTTTCACCATCAGGGGTACTGTTCCAGAAATCATTTGTTTCATAATCCCCATTTTGGAGTATTTGAATATTAATACCTTCTGTACCATAGTTGACGAATCCATCCCAGATATCATCTCCCCCACTTTGTGTAATAGAACCATCATATAGGTGTTCCGCAGCAGTTTGATCAATATTATATGGGTCATATAAAGTGATGTTGTTATCCGTACCGTTTCTTTCGGACGGGGTAGTATCAGTAATGTCAAGAAGATCATCTCCAGATGCACTTGCATCATCGGCAAGGTCTTGAAGCCATCTGTGTAATTCAATAGTCGTTGCATAGGTTGCGTCAGCAACCCCATGCGCAGGTCCATCATATCGAACATCACCACCAGCGGTGATGCTCCAATCAGTTGAAACTAAAGCCATTTTTATCCCTTTGTTTTAATTTTATAATATAAAGAGTATTCTCAATATAACTTATTTATAAAAGACTTATATCACTATGACATAAGTCTTGGTACTGATATTACCACCATCGTAGCCGAAAGAAATATGGACTATATTTCCAGTTAAAAGCTCTGTAATACTACTCAGGGTTATGTCCCCTGTGGTATAGGTATAATTAATATCATAGGTTCTTACTGTTTCTTGGGTTAGTTCTGTTTTGGTGATATCACCGTTTTGATAAAAATACTCCGCATCTGAATAGCTTTTGGCATGTAAGAAATCAACCATAAAATCCCCAAGGTCACTTAGACTATGAGGGTTCTCCGAGGATATATCGGCTATTTTCTCAAGCTGTAGTATACTGATAGGGTTGTTTGCCTTGCTTAGGTAAACCCCGTTGTCTTCCAAGGAGTTCCAGATTATTACTACAGAGTTCCAGAAAATCGTGGAGTTGTTGTCCTTGATATCCTCTTTTGTTTCTACCTTGGTGACCAGTTCTTCTTTACTGTTAAAAATAGTGTTTACAAATATCCTCATATCAGATGCTGATATTTCCTTGGTGTTATTATCAGGAAACAGCGTTAGAATTTGGTCTTTTAAGGGGTTACTTGAAGCCATCAGGCACCTTCTATAATAAACTTATGTAACATTGATCTGTTCTCCAAGGGCTTATGCAGAGGGCTCATTACCAGCCCATAACGGTCTCTTAAAATCAAGACTATATTCCCTGTACCAGGGTCGGTTATGTATTGTCTTTCGTACTTATAAGGAGCAAAAATTATGCTACTTACCCCTGGGGTGTCATGAACCAGACCCACATAACAATAATTAGGCACGGGGGTGTCTTCTATCTCATAAGAGTAATCAAAGGAATCATCGAACTCAGAGGAGGTATTAGGAAAAGGGTTAATATAATAATCCGTTCTTCCTACCCTTCCTACAAATAAAGAACGCTCTTTACCCTCGGTCATGAAGTTAAAAGACCCCAGGACAGCCGCAGCATATCTCCTGTCAAGAACACAGAATGAATCCAGTGTTTTGTAAGTATCCTGGTTCATCTCGAGGACTGATTCTGAGACTTTTCTTGATAATTGAAGGATAATACTCTCAAGGTTATTGGAATCTTGTATCGTTAATGTTCCTTTTGTTTCTGCCTCTAGGCCCATTAACATCAAGAGTCTCTGGTTCTCTTCTCTTGCTGTTATCCCTGATAAGACCTTGCCAGAGGTTCTTTTTGGCGAGGTTTGATACATTTTCTCCATATCCTGGTATACTTCTTGAGTAAACCCTGTCATTAGAGTGGATGTTTTGGTCTGAATGTCTTTTTTTATGACCCTGAAATCATTTGTTTCAGAGTTTCTCTCCGATACATAAACAGCACCGTAAGGACTATTTAAAGGAAAAACCTCACATATATGATACCCCAAGGAGATGTTATAGTTCTCTTTTATCAGACCATTGAAGAAATCCGCCCCAGAGATGTCATACTGGTCTGTTCCCTCTGTCAGATTCAGGGAATTATTTATTAAGAGGTCAAGCATCTTAGCTCAGTACGGGAACCGCTGTAATATCTACTATTGCTTTGACTATATAATCAGACCCTGTTCCTACCACAGGGGTACCTAAATCATTAACACCACCGAAGTTATCCAGAGGGTTAGTAACCCAGTCGTCCCTTAGTCTAAACCAGATATTACTCTGCCCTGTATAGTAGTCTTCACCACCCTGGACAAAATATTCTTTATAAGGAGTATAAAAAAGACTAGAAACCCCAGCTTGACCACTAAGCCCTACATACATGTCATCAGTGATATTAGAGTCCTGGTAGTAATCAGTCTCACCACAACTAAATACATAGTTATAGTCTTCTGACCTGGCTATTCTTTTGCCTTTTCTCATTACCTTATTATCAGGGGAGCATGTGCTTGATGTCATTAGTAAATAATTGATATTTTCTGGCGATGCCAAGACCCATGTTCTGCCTGTTTTTCCTGTATTTTTGTATACACTTGCCTTCATTTCTGCTACTGCTAGTCTAAGGTCTTTTAAATTGGCTGTATCGGTTATAGTAACCGTACCCAAATCAGAGGCTATTCCTTGTGCCCATGTGACAAAATCCTGGTTAGTTTTTCTTGACATTCTCCATGTGGCGTATTCGATAAAGAATTTACTTAACCTAAGGTCTGTTGATTCTTTGTCATCAAGTGTATTGGTCTCGAATGGATCAATCATGTCTATATCGGTACCATCATAATACAAATAAACCTGCATTAGTTTATTGAAGTCTTGACCAAAAAGGCTCTGAATATCCTGGGTTAGTTCATTGGTACAGTCAATCAAGACTTCTCTTATACTAGTATTCACGGATGTTCTGGTGATCTGTAGGTCTTCTGACCCTGCTGTGCCTGATTCTGGGGTGCCTGTACCATCATCCAAAAAAGGCATATCCGTGGTTTGATTTACCGCAGGACCTCTTTTCATGGCGAAAACAAACCCTGATGGACTGGACATAGGCTGAACATATCCCAGTACCGCAGGGAGTGTTTTAGAAGCCACAGAGTGAGCAAACCCAATCTTTGGTGCTGTTTGTGCTATATCTGTGGTTGATGTTGAGCCTTCTGCATTAGATGAGACTGTCGTTCCTATCGTTCCTGATGTTTGTCCATCGAATCCTTGTTCTTCATTCAACAAATTTTCGTATAATAACTTATCTGCCATTTTATTCCCTTAGCTTTTTCTTTATTTATAAAGCCTTTTTAAAGGTCTTTTTAAGGAAAGTTGTGGTATAATGACACATAAAGGAAAGAAATGGATTTAAGGATAGGGCTATACAAAACATATAACGACAAAATAGTAAATATTACTGAAGGGACTGATATGAATAAACTGTATAAATTCCAAGGCACCATAGACGGCAAAGATTCGGCTGCTTATCAGTGGTCACATCAAGGATATGATCTGCTACAGGACTCTTACTCCGTAAGGAGAGTCACTGTAGTTTCAACTTTACAGTTGATTTTTCCTGCTGTTTCAAGTAGGTATCGTATACTTAGCCTAAACTAAATGTATACGGTTCTGCTTAAATTCAGGCTAACCCCACCGATCCGGTGGTTTAACAATGTAGCAAACTAACCACTGACTTGGTTTTCGTTCTGGGTTATTTTTATTTGCTACAGGTCTATTATACCAAAACAAACTTAAATTAACCTTAAGTTTACCCTAAGTTTACTTGAACCCATTCATCCACAGGACTCAAGTCACTGTGGTTTTCTGGGTTGATTTGATATAATATTACTTTTTTCAATCATAAAGGCTCTAATGTAGAACACGGCTTGAATATAAAAGAATACTTCGGGAATATAAATACACACCCTGAATACTATCTATAAAAAGGAACAAGATGAACACAACAGACCTAAAAGACCTAGAGCAAGCACAAGAAAAATATATGTGCCTTAAAGACGATGAAGACCTATTGGATAAAATATCATTTGAGATTAGTTACTTCTTTGGTGATTTAAGGAGCAATTTTTACTCTTTTAAAACAGGGTTTAGTAACCTATGGAGATACAAAAAACTAATATGGAATGACCGATGGTATGATTATGCTTTTTTTATGAACCTTTTGGAATTTAAACTGAAAGACATGGAAGAGCACTGGGGCAAGGATACTCATTACATGAATGATCAAAAAGAAAAAGCTTTGCTCCTGAAGCTCTTGAAGACCTTAAAAGACATAGAAGAACTAGAGGATCACTGTACAGTAGAATCAGATAAAGAGATAGACAAAAAATACGAAGAGTTCGGTAAACTGTTGTTCGGGATTACTGAATACACAGAGGAGTACGAAGGTAAAGAATACACCAAAAGTTGTTCAAATATACGAGCACTCTGGGATTGATTTTAGGATTAATTTTTCAGGTTAGTTTAAAATCTTTATGTCCTTTTAAGGTAATTTATGGTATAATATAACATATTTAAGGAAAGGGACAAAATGAACCTAAATGAACTCGATGATTTAATCATCAGACTAGACCCCAAGACAGACCAGGATTTGATAACTTTTTATCAAAGAAAACGCCTCGAGTTGGTCAAACAAATCTGGAAAAATGTAGAAAGAAACTTTCAAAAGGATCAAAATGGAACACTTTAACACTGGTTGGCATGACCTAAAATACAGATTTGAGAAAATTCTGTATAATGATTTCAAAAGAGATACTTACCTAAAAAAAACCCCAAAGGGCTACGAAGTCACAGATTGGGGGAGGGTTAGTGAAAATATTCCTTACCCTGTGGTGTATAAAATCCCTGACCTAAAAGACGAAAAAGAGATAGTAAACTACCTGTTAAAAAATAACCCTGAGTTGTTTCTTTAAGGTATCTTTAAGGTATCTTTAACCTGCTTTTAAGCAAAGGTGTGGTATAATAGGGTATAAAAAGAGAGAGCCCCTGGGGCTTTAATCTAACCAAGGAGAACGAATGAAAATAGAAAAGATGAAAGATATACTTAAGATAGCACACCAGAGTCAAAATGCGGTTCATATGATAGGACCACACGGTATAGGTAAGACTGAGATTGTTAAGCAATTTGCTGAAGAAGAGGGTTTTTGGTGCGAAACCCTCCAACTTACGGTAATGGATGAAAGTGACTTGATGGGTATGCCTGTCATTTCAGAAGACCACAGAGGTGATAAAGTCACCACATGGGCTAAACCAGTATGGCTTCAAAGAATTCAGAAAGCAAACGAAGATGGTAAACATGTAATAGTATTCATGGATGAACTAGGAAGAGCTAGCTTATCAATTCGTCAGGCATCACTTCAAATGGTTCTTGAGGGTAAAATTCAAGAGCACTCTTTGGGTTTTTTGGATGACTTGAATACACTTACCATAGTAGCAGATAACCCATCCGATGAGTACGATTCCTCGGATTTTGATGCGGCATTAGAAGACCGTTTTATTACCCTTGATGTAGAAGCATCTATAGAAGGGTTCTTAAAATATGCAAGAGAAAAGGAACTTAACCCTGTTATTACTGACTTTTTGGCAGAATACCCAGAGAGATTGGTATACAACCCTGAGGATGATACTGAAAAAGGCTCGTCTCCAAGAGCCTGGGAGTCTTTGTCCAGGATTCTTAAGGTGACACCAAAAGATTCACCTTTGCTGAATACACTAATCTTATCCAAGGTAGGGAAGACAGTAGGTGCTTCTTTTTTCCATTACCTGAGAAACTATATCAATGTAATCTCGGTAGAAGATATCATTAATACAATAGGTGATTCAAAGATTGACACCAAAGACCAGCAAAAAAAGATGGCTAAAAAGCTCTCTAAAATTACCAAAAAGATGGAAGTAATCTCTGCTACTGAACTGGCAGAAAAGATGCTCAAGGAACACCTATCCGAGAATAGTGCGGTTAGTGCCAAAGAGGTAGCAGTTTATGTGGTGTCATTGAACATCGAGGTAGCAGCCGGGATTCTTAAGACATGGAAAGATTCTGATAAAAAAGAAATAGAGGCTTTTTATTACGATGGTTTTAAGGAAGCCACCCCTGACCATTGGTTTTTGTCAGAGTTGATGGCATGGCATAAGGATTCTTAGTGCTTTATGGAATGAACCCACCTAAGATGTCGGGTGGTGTTATATTTTTCAGGGATATTGTTATATGCTCTATGGTAGACAACGAGATAAATGGGGCTGTTATGTATACTAATGGAGTATCTTCCCCTGTGGCTACTACCGATATCAAAAATCTTTCTTATAAACAAAAACAAGAAAAAGTGCGTTTTGTAGACCTTGAAGAACTCCTCGATACAGACAGGGAATTTTGGGTATATAAGACCGAAAAGGAAGCCCTTATTCAAAAACTCATTTGCCTTGATATATTAAAAAACGAGTACATAATAAGAGAGAAAAGACTAAGAGCCCAGTTAAACAAGAGTATCCCTGAGAGTGTTTCTGAGTTGTGTAACAAAATGGTCAATGATAACCCAGAGTACTTTCTATGAAAGAGATGAAAAAGTTCCATGAACTCAGGGAGGGTGATATCCTGTATGAAAACCAAAACAACATCAAAGTGTACTGGGTGCTTGAAAAGAGAGATACTGGCTTTCATTGTGTAATAATGTACCAGACACCCCCAGTGGATGAAAACAGTTACTATATTTACATAGACCATGACATGGATGAAACCAACTACCAAAACAACTACCAAGGGCGGATTGAAGACTACCCTGAGTTTTTACTATAAGGAGAGAAGATGCCAGATGTACCAATAAAATACAACATAAGCCCCAAGTTTTCAAAGGAAGTCTTATCTCTTTTTGAGGATTTACAGGTGGATTTTTTCCTGGCTGGTGGGTTTGTGCTTACCGAGGTTCAGAAAAGCCAAGGCATACAGAGTACCTCAAGTGATATAGATGTGTATTTTTATACCGAAGAGGACTATGACAAGGCTTATAATATAACACAAGATTATATAGATGTATTAAACAAAGACATCAAGGATTTTACTCAAAACATTTATATCCAAAGCACAAGCACATCAGATACTATTGACCTCAGTACGAAAATACAGCTTGTCAATTTTCAGTACGGTAAGCCAGAAAAACTAACCAAAGATTTTGACCTAAATAACTCAAGATACTGGAGTTATTTTCCGTTTACGGAAGCCTGGACATTCCAGGATAAAGACACCCTTAGATACCTGAAGACCAGTATGTATAAGAATGTATTTACCATGAAAAGAATCCATAAATACAAAGAACAAAAGAACATAAGCTCTGACAACTACACCGAGAGATGTTATGATGTTATTATGAATAATACTTATGAATTTGATAATATTTCATACGATCAAGGCATAACCAAAGAATCCAAAGAAAACGAAAAAATGATATACTTTAATGCACTTATTTCTTGTGATGTTTTTATCGAATATCTTAATAATCATAAGGCACCTGATTACAAAGGTATGTTCAAAGGGAATACATTTTTGGTACACCACGAACACCTGGTTAATATAGACAACCCTTTGGCATTGTTTTATATGTATAAGGCAAGAGAAATATATAGCAAAAAATACCACTACAAGAATAAATATAACCAAGAAGAAACAAAAATAAAGGAAAATAATATGAAACAAATACAAAAAGATTACCCAGAGGTATTGCTATGAATGTAAATTACAGGTTTATTTCGGATAAGCACGGGGTGGATTCCTTTGATTTTACTGTTTTTGGTATACATGGTGATAAAGTAGACATCATAATAAACAAAGAACAATACCAAAGAATACATAAAGACCAGCTTAACTTAAGTAATGTAAAAAGGATTACAAATGAAGACTAATATCCAGTATACTATCATTGGGTTGATTTTAATATTTTTTGCCATGGTAGGGGTAATGTATACATTAGTAGTTCTTTATGGAATTATTTTTAACTGGGAGATCATATTTGCTGTTTTTGGTACATTGGTTTTTTTCAATATAATAGCATTGTATATAGACTAAAGAGAGCCTTTGGTATAAATACTCCTAAAAGAGTATTATGGATGATCAAGATTATACACTAATAGGATGCGTTGAGTTCATAGGCACGGATACCTGTTTTACTATGGGTTATGAACTAAAAAAAGAATACCCTGGACATGCTGTTTTGGCATATTCTAAACAAGGCAGTTTAGACGAGGGGTTATTGTATTATAAGAAAAAAGGGAAAATGGATTATATCCCTAGCCACCTGATATTAAATAGAATAGCCCTTGATACTGCCATAGAAAATTACCCAGAGTTGTTTCTTTAGGTTTTTTTAAGAATAAAGTAGTATAATACAGAAGAAGGATATATTTGGAAGCAAGAATAAACAACAATAAATTAGAGATTTTTGTGACCCAGAAGGCACAAGCCCAGAGATTACAACAAGAATTGTCTTGCTTTGAAATAAATTATCAACACAATCCCTTCTACAGAATGGGCAAATACGATGGCAAAAAGAAATTCTACACCGTCAAGATATCTACCGAGCCTAAGGGCTGGTTTTTTTATACACAGAAAGGGTTCGTTAACAGAATCCAGGATATTTTTGATATAGAGATACAAACCCCTGATAATGATTTACCCTCTGGTATGGACTTTTTAAAAGAAGAGCTCTTAGGTATCCCCTTTAAGCCATATAAACACCAGCTTAGGTTGTTCTTAGGGTTGATTGAGAATGATTCTCATCTTGGTGTATCAAGTGTAGGTTGTCTTCACCCATCATCAAAAGTCAATGTTAATATAGATGATGGCTCTATTATACTGCTAGATGATTTTAGAAAACGAAGAAAAAACAAAACAAAATCAGAAATAGAAGTAGACTATAACAATATGAAAAAATCTATCAAAAATTTATATAATGACAAAATCAATTTAAGTTTAAACGATATATTTTTACTATATATAGAGTATACACCAAAATTAGTCAGGAGATTTTTAAATAGATTTATAAAAATACGAAAAATGTTAGATGTTAAAGATAATTTAACCCCTGAACGAATAATTCACCTATTTAAGTATAAATTTTTAAATGAAAATACTTCAAAAAATATGGTTTTAGAAAAATTTGTGTCTATAGGGTTAAATAAACAACACCATAAACAGTATCATAAAAATGAATATATTAATTCATCAAAATCATACGGCACTTCAGAATTTGGTAAAAAAGGCGCAGATGCTGTAAAAATAGATAAACAAACCAATCCCGAAAAATATAAAAATATACAACAAAATCAAATTGGATATTGGTTAAACCAAGGATTTACTAAAGAGGAATCTAAAAAATTGGTATCACAAAGACAATCAACATTTTCGTTAGAATTGTGTATAGAAAGATATGGGATAATAGAAGGTGTTAATGTGTTTAATGAACGCCAAAATAAATGGCAACAAACATTAGAAAACAAACCAGAATTAGAAACATTAGAAATTAATAAGAGAAAAAACCCAATATTAAACAAAACTCAAGATGAAATATTAGAATATAGTGAAAAATGCAAAATACGAATGAATACAACTTATATGAAACTTAAAATAAGAAAAACAAAAGAAAAAACTGGAAGTAATGTTCCAATAAACGAAATACCAGATTTTATTGTATATAAACGGTTGGTTTGGTACAACACTAAACAAAACGATTTAAAAGAATTGGATAATTTCAATCTCAGAGGGAATAAATCAGATGATTACCAATTAGACCATAAATATTCAATATTTCAAGGGTTTGTAGATAATATTTTACCTTATCATATTGGAAAATTAACAAATTTGATTTTTATACCTGCTATTGAAAATAGATCGAAAGGCAAGAAATGTTCAATTTCTTTTGATGAGGTGTGTTCATGATAACAGAAATTACATTTGAAGAACTTGCTTTTTTAAAAGAGAATAACAAAGATGTCGAAATTGAATCACCTACTGGATACAAAGATGTAAATAAAATATTTTATAAAGAATCACCAGGATACACAATAACATTAGATGATAATTCATCATTTAAGTGCGCAGATACCCATATTTTATATTTTAATAATGAATATAGAAATATAAACGACCTTAGAGTAGGTGATTTTTTGGTTGATGGTAAGTTTAAAGATTATAAAAAGGTTATAAGTATAGATTATTTACCTAAACAAAAATGGATAGATATAAATGTTAATGGTAGTTGTTATATACAAAATGAAGTAGTACATCACAATTCAGGCAAAAGCCTGAGCATTTTTTTAGCGGTTAAATACTACTACCAGAACAATAAAAATGTATTGCTTTTGGTGCCGAGTATAATGCTCGTTTCTCAAATCTACAAAGATTTCAAAGATTACGGGGCTGATTTTCTTGATGATGTCCAGCAAATAGGTGGTGAGTTTAAAAACAAGGACATAAAAAGACCAGTAGTAATATCTACATGGCAAAGTGCGGTGAAAAGTGACCTTAAAGGCTTTGATGTAGTTTTGGTCGATGAGGCACATCAGGCCAAGGCTGAAACACTAAATTCCATAATAAAAGACAACGATTTTGAGAGAAGGCTTGGTGTCACTGGGTCTTTGCCTATCGTTGAAATAGACGCTATGACCCTCGAGGCTAACTTCGGAGCACCTAAAAGGTACATAAACGCCAAAGAGATGATACAACTTGGCTTGGCGACTGACCTGACCGTAGTAGCCATGTTCTTAAACTATCCCCAGGTGCCAAAAAAATTGATAAAAAAATATCAAGATGAAGTAAAATACATGAAAGAAAGCCCCCTGAGACGACACTTTGTCAAGGCTTTATTAGGTAAACTACAAGGGGTGACAGTCGGTCTTTACAACCATACTCAACACGGTATAGACACATGGGAAGACCTTAGCGGTCAAAAAATGACCCCTGAGGTTAAAAATTCATTTGTCCTTCAGCAAGCCCTAGGGATTTTCTTTATAACAGGGACTACCAAGCCCAAGATAAGAGAGCAAATAAGGGTATACTTGAATACGGTAAAAAATGCGGTGGTAATAGCCCAGTATAATATTATGTCAACAGGGATTAACATCCCAAGGTTAAAAAACCTGGTTTACCTAAGCAGTAATAAATCATTCACGGCTACTTTACAAAGCATTGGGAGAGTCCTAAGGCTTCATTCAGACAAAGAAAAAGCCTTTGTATTTGATTTAGTGGATTGTATGTCTGGCACAAGAAAAGACGAAAACTACCTCCAGAAACACTTTTGGGAAAGGAGTAATTTTTACAGTCAAGAACAATTTGAGTTAATAGAGAATGAAATAGACCTAAGCAGATATTAAACAAACCTTGAGATTTTTAAGGAAATTTTAAGATTAAAATGATATAATGACATATAAAGACAAAGGAAAGAAATGATTACAAAACAGACCCAAGGGATACTAAAAAGCCTTTTACCTATTAATAAAAGCTTCGTGGTATCTTACCCTAAGATGACGATTACTGATGAATACAGGAGCCTACCGGGGTTGATTGACCTGAGTCACTTTGAGGAAGAATTTAAAGAGTTCGGTATTTATGATGGTGGTAATTTTCTGGATGCCTTGGGGTTGATAGAAGATGCCGAGATTACTATAAAAGACAATATAATGCACATAAAAGGACCAAACGAGACCAGTGAATTTTGTGTGTCTGACCCCAGTGTATTAGAGGATTCGGTGGCTAATGAAAAGGTCATCACCTCGACTGAGGCTATTGCTAGTATTTTAGAGTTCGAGTTCAATGAAGGCATTATCAAAAAGATTAAAAAAGCATCAGGGGTATTTAAAACCCTTGATGCTCTTTATCTTGTAAAAGAAAACGGCAAGGTTTTCTTGAAAATAGGCTCTAAGAATAACTTCAAATCCTCAGAGAATTCTTATTCTGTGGGCATAGAGCCTACCTTAGACGAGGCTGGTGATTTAGAATTGGCTATTCCGTTAGAGAATATCTTAAAGTTACCAGAGACTGATTACACAATGATGGTGAAATACAACACAGAAAGAGATGCTTATAGAATCGTTATGAAAAACGAGGTTTACACATTTATCCTGAGTTTGATGAAATAAGCCCAAGAGCAATCCAGAGCAATCCAAAATAAGGAAATATATGGTTTAAGAGTTTAAGAGTTTAAGGTTTAAAAAGAGCGACAGTTTAATGTCTAAAAGTTTAAAATATTAAAAAAAGGTACTAAATGAATTTCGATTGGGATAAAATGTCTGCTAACTTACAAGCAGATGCACTAACAGAGGGTAACAAAAAAACATACACAGTAGATGAAAGATTCTATAAGCTATCAAGAGACGACCAGGACAACGGGGGAGCATTGATTAGATTTGTTCCAGATGCTGATTCTCTTCCATTTATCAAAATGACTAAAATCAATGCTAGACAGAACGATGGTTCTAAAAGATTCGTGGCTGAATGGAGCCCACAAACATTAGGCAAGCCTGACCCGTTTAACGAGAGATTCCTGGAGTTGTGGAATAAAGACGAGAAAGAAGAAGCCAAGAAATATTCAAGAGCATTTAGGTATATTACTAATATAGTAATAGTAAAAGACCCTAAAAACCCTGAAAATGATGGCAAGACATTCTTGTTTGATATGAGTCCTACTTTATTTAGTAAGGTAAAAGATGCAATGACACCAACAGAATCAGAGCTGGCACTTGGGGCAGAAGCCAAAGCAGTATTTAACCCCATTGAGGGCAATAACTTCTTGCTTAAGGTAGCAAAAGCAAATACTGGATTCTTGAGCTATGAGACCTCTAAGTTTGATGAGAAAATCACAAGCCTGTATAAAGACGAGAAAGTAGCAACCAAGGCTATTACTGAAAACACATACTCTTTGGGGGATTTCCTGAAACCAGAGAGCTTCATGACCTATGATGAACTCGTGGATAAAATGGCATGGTTTGATGGAGGGACCCTAGGGAATGCCCAGGATAAAGAGACGGAAGAAGCGGTAAAAGAGGTAGAAAAAGCCGCTGAGGTGGTAAACAAGGCAGAAGCAAAACCAGAACCAAAAGAATCAAAAGAAGAAGACCTTGATGAACTGTTAGATTCTTTGTAGGCTTAAAGTGACCTTACTTGTAGACCTAAGTCCTATTTTGTACGGTTGCGTCTTCAGTGCCATGAACGAGGCAAAGAAGATGAACCTCAAAAAAGACGAGAACGATAACTACAACTTTGATGAAGTCAAGGACATTTTTTTCTACAAGGTTTTTGATGAATTCAGTACATTTAGGAATAAGTTCCAGGCACAAGAGATAGTAATATGCACAGATAGTTCTAATTATTGGCGAAAAGATATATGGAAGGGCTACAAAGGCTCAAGGAAAAAGCAAAGGCAAAAAACCAATGTAAACTGGGACCAGGCTAATAAGGCTATCCTTGAAGCAAAGAAAGCCCTTTTGACGACATCCTTTAAGACCATCGAGGTTAATAAAGCAGAAGGCGATGATATTATTTTCGTTTTATCTGAGTATTTATCCTTGCTTGGTCAAGAGGTAGTCATTTATTCAAGCGACCATGACTTTATCCAGTGCCTTGAGCACGAAGGGGTTAAATTTTGGAGGACTACCAGAACCACTGGCATGCAAAATTCCAAGTTTTATACGATAGAAGAAGGTGAATTAGTCCATATTATCCTTGACCATGTTATAGGCGGAGACCCCGGGGACGATATTAAAAATGTAAAAGGGTTCTCAAGGTTTAGCCAAAAATGCAAGGAAATATACCCTGATTTGACAGAACTTAGGGTCTGGGAGAAACGCTTTGAATTCGATACCTTGTTTGAAAAGACCTATGGTGTTAGTGCATACAGCCACCCTCCTTATGGTTACAAGAGATTCCTGAAGTCAAAGAAAACCCTCGAGGACCTTCTTAATGAAGACAACATATTCAGGTTAAACTATGCCCTGAACAGACAAATAGCCCTACCAGAAGGCATACCACAGTGGTTATCTTCTGATGTGATACAAGAGTACAAGAAGCCAAACCAAAAAGACCTAAGTAAATTACAAGAGTTTTTTATAAAGAATGGGTTGTTTGACCTTGTGGGTAAATTGGTGTTGTTTTGATGGAAAAAGGCTTTTTGATAAACGAGTATTCAAAGGAATACCACAAAATTGTCCAGAATGCCCTGAGAAGAGGCACCTGTAATCCCAAAGAAGAACACCATATTGTGCCGAGGTCGTGTGGTGGGAACAACAAGGATTATATCAAATCAACCCAGAAAACCACAGTGACTTGAGTCCTGTGGATGAATGG
>JAOZKZ010000330.1 GCA_029935075.1 Campylobacterales bacterium | reverse complement strand
TCCCTAATACAATTGTTGCAATTTTTGAAACTCTCATCTCTTTTTGCTCATCTACTTTTCCTGTTGCAAAAGCATTTGCATAGAGGTCATGAGAGACTGCCGAAGCACCAGCAAGGGTCAACCCTGAAACTACCGCTAAGATAGTCGCAAATGCAACCGCAGAGATAAATCCAAGGAACAAGTCGCCACCAACTGCATGACTTAAGTGAATAGCAGCCATGTTATTACCACCAAATAGTGTCCCTTTAGCAATATCTAAATACTCTGGATTTTGTGAAACAAGAACAATCGCACCAAAACCGATGATGAAAGTAAGGATATAAAAATACCCGATAAAACCTGTCGCAAAGAAAACTGACTTTCTAGCCTCTTTTGCATCTGCAACTGTAAAAAAACGCATCAAGATATGAGGAAGACCAGCTGTACCGAACATAAGAGCAATACCTAGTGAGATAGCAGATATCGGATCACTTACAAGTCCACCTGGGCTCATAATGTCTATACCATTTTTATGTACTTCAGTCGCACCTTGAAACAACGCTTCAAAAGAAAATCCAAAGTGATATAAAACGGCAATCGCCATAAATGTCGCACCTGAAAGAAGAAGAACCGCTTTGATAATTTGCACCCAAGTAGTTGCGAGCATTCCCCCAAATGTTACATAAGCAATCATAAGAAGCCCTACAAGAATAACCGCAAACTCATATGGAAGTCCAAAAAGAACTTGTATCAGTTTTCCTGAGCCAACCATTTGAGCAATAAGATAAAGAATAACCGTCGCAATCGAACCAAATGCTGCTAAAATTCTAATAGGCTTTTGTCTCAAACGATAAGATGCAACATCTGCAAATGTATATTTACCAAGATTTCTAAGCTGCTCAGCAATCATAAAAAGAATGATAGGCCAACCTACTAAAAATCCGATAGAGTAGATAAGTCCATCATAACCTTTAAGATACACTAAACCCGAAATACCCAAAAATGAAGCCGCTGACATATAATCTCCTGCAATTGCCAAACCATTTTGAAAACCCGTAATTCCTCCACCAGCAGTATAAAAATCTTTTGCCGTTTTTGTTCTTTTAGCAGACCAGTAAGTGATAACCAAAGTAGCCGCAACAAAAATCAAAAACATAACAACAGCTGCTACATTTAAATCTCTCTCTCCCGAAACTCCTGCATCTCCACCAGATGCAAACAGAGATGCACTAAATAGTGCCAATAAAATAAGTAATTTTTTCATTATTCTAAATCTCCTTTCAAATCATCTTTTAACTTTCTTGTCAAATCATCAAACTCACCATTTGCTCGTGCAGTATAAACACCCGCCATGATAAATGAAAACAAAATGATAATAATCCCGATAGGAATACCAATCGTAG
>JAOZKZ010000032.1 GCA_029935075.1 Campylobacterales bacterium | reverse complement strand
TATCTCTTTTCAAATATATATGTTTGATTCCTGCAACTACTTTACCCTCTGGCACAACCATCGCACCAGCTTTTGAGTTTACTCCCGGTATAGCTTGTGCATTTAAAATCGTAGTCAAACTAACTACTGACATCAATAAAATTTTCTTCATTCTTTTCCTTTTTGTAATAATAATCATTTTCAGGAAGAATAGTAGCAGAGTAAACTTAAATAGAAATGATAATGACTTCCATTTTAATAACAATTTAAGTTTACTTATAGCAAAATAATTTTTGAAAAGGATTATCATTAAATTTTGGAGAGTGAATTGCTAAAGACAATATTTGGAAAATTACAAGAGTGTGTCAAGAAAAATACTCTAAATTTTTCTTCCATTAGAGAAGAGGTTTTAAAAGAGATAGAACTCTCTGAAAAAGCTTTGTGTTCAGAAGAGATATACAAAAGAGTCAACCAAAAGAGTCAACCAAAAGAGTCAACCAAAAGAGTCAAAAAAAAGTTTCCTATAACACAGTTTATAGGGTTTTGAGACTTCTTGAAGAGTGCAATATCGTTTTGACTATACAAAGTGACATCAAAAAAACTCATTACTGTTTGGTTCAAGATGGTTGCAATACTTATATCCTTGAAAACAATAAAATTGTCTCGACAAAATGTGCAAATAGCAACTTACTACTCAAAGAAAATGGTCTTGAAAATTCAAATAGTTTTATAGTTATACATAAAAAATAGTAGAGGGAATCATAAGGTAAAGATGATAATGACTTCCATCTTGTGGTTTAATTAAGGCAAACAGTTTTAATATTTGCACTTGATTTTCAATTTTAAAATTAAGAGGAGAAAAAATGAGAATAAGATTAACTTTAGGAGCACTATCTTTAGGTGCGATATTGGCAATGAGTGGATGTGGTAGTTCAAGTAGTTCTGACCCAGTAGTAACAGATTTAAAAGGTAGAGCGGCGATAAATGCAAGTACAACGGCACAAGCACAGATAGACAAAGTAGCTGATGATGTTATAAAAGCAGGGTATGCAACTTTAGGAGCAAATGCAACTATAATGAAAGATTTATTGAATTCATTTGGGTCTGATGTAGATGCAGGACAAGTTACAGCGGCAAGAACAGCTTGGAAATCAGCAAGAGCACCATGGGAAGCTAGTGAAGCATATATCGTGGCAACATCACCTTCAGTTGGTAATGCGACGGATGGAAATACTGATAGTTGGCCTGTAAAATCAGCAGGTGAAATTGCACAAGGACTTACTGCATGGGACGGAGATACTCTAACTATTCAAAATGCAGATGGAGAGATAAAAGGTTTTCATACTATTGAGTTTTATCTGTTTGGTAACGGAACAGCAGTTGAAAGTGCAGCAGATGCAGCTACAAGATTGAATGCATTTACAAATGCACAAGGTAAATATCTAAGAGCATTAGGTGCAGCTTTTGAGCATGATATGACTGGATTGACTGATATTTGGACGGCAGGTGCTGAGGATGCAACTGGAATTGCAGCATTTAAAGGACTTAGTAAAGCTGATGCTGCTTCTGCTTTGATACAAGGTTGTGTTGATATCGCTACTGAAGTTGGCGATGGTAAGATAAACGACCCAATGAATGGTGGAGTTCCTAATAAGACAAAAGTTGAGTCACAATTTTCTTGGAATTCTAGTGCTGATTTTTATAACAATATCCATAGTATAGAAAAAGTTTGGAAAAATGGTCTTAAAGGTTTGGCTACAACTGCAGGTGCAACTACTGCAAAAACAGGAGCTGTTGATGGTGCTTTGGCTACTGCATTATCTGCTATTGTTTCAATTAGTGATTTGACTCGTGCAACTGTTATAGACGGCACAGCAGTAATATCTTCGGCAAATGCATTTAGAAATAAACTTGATACTGATTATACATCTATAGAAAATGCACAAACAAAAGTAAAAGCTTTAACTGCGGCACTTGAAGCTGTTCAGTCTGATATGAACTAAACAATATTTAGTTTTAAAAAATAAAAAGGGGGAGTCGGCTCTATTGCCTACTCCCCCTTTTGTCGGTTAATTAAAAGAGGAAAAAATGAATAAAATTATAAAATCATGTATTATCGCAGGTTTAAGTATAAGTATCGTTGGATGTTGAAGTGATGGTGTTGGCAGTAAAGAAGAAGACCCATTAGCATTTATAAAAGTGCGAGATATAGCTGGAGCTATGACTGATAGTGTTGCTATGCACACACAACAAGCTTATGCTCAACCTGCAGCAAATCTCTCAGATGAAAATTTAGAGTTGCATCTAACGGGAGATGCACATTTTGAGACAAATTTTGTAGGTTCAAGTAGCTCAAATGCTTATCAAGCAGGGTTGGGACCTGTTCAAAACAATACAAACTGCGATAAATGTCATCCTTCAGATGGTAGAGCTTCTCTTCCTTATGTGCCTCATAAATTTTTTGATGACACTATGTTTGAAGATGTAAATGGTTGGAGGAAACTTAGAAGTTCAGGAGTATTTTTACGAATTAGTATAGAAAATGATGCTATAAATTCAGCACCTAAAACAAAAGATAATTGTTGGGGTTCTCCTGTGCCAGTTCCAAACTTTTCTGATCAACTATTTAACAGAGGTAGTTTGGGGGCAAGACCACTTGCAGAGGGATTAAATGCTGGTCAAGCTGATGTTTGGATGAAGTATGAGACAAGAACTGTAACTTATCCAGATGGCGGAACGGTAGAGCTTTCTCGTCCAATCTTTAAAGTTGATAATCCTTATGATGCACCAGATGATTCAAAAGTTTATAATCCAATCGTACAAAAGAGTGATTCTGCAAGTAGATTGTTTAGAGATGATGTTAAATTTGGACCTAGAATTGGTCTGCCAATGTATGGTTTGGGGCTTTTAGACTCCATTAAAGAGTCTGATATCTTAGCTTTAGTAGATATCAACGATAGTGATGGTGATGGCATCACTGGAAAACCAAACTGGGTTTGTGACCAAGAAAAAGTAAATTTTTGTAAAGATTCAAAAAATAACTTTAGCTGTGAAGAAAATCCTCCAATTTCTCTAGGTCGTTATGGTTGGAAAGCAAATACTCCAACAGTTGCACATCAAGGTTTAGGGGCAATGAGAGGCGATATGGGTGTAACAAATCCACTATTTAAAAATGAGAGTATAAAAGGTACTGATTTGATGGTTCAGTATAAAGCTTATGTACAAGCAAACTTTGGCGATACATTTAAAACTTATGATGATAACAATGACTCTGCTGATATAGATGCAACTATGGAACAAGCTCAATCGATAGTTTTTTACTCTGAAACTTTAGCAGTTCCCGCAAGACGAAATGTTGATGACAAAGATGTTCAAAAAGGTGGAAAACTATTTAGTACCGTTGGTTGTGTGAAGTGTCATGTGCCTTCATTTGTTACAGGGACTAAAAGTGGTTCATACTCTAAAGATAGTGATAGAAATCCTTACCTTGCTGGCGATAAACAAAGTAGTAAAAGTAAAATAGCTGAACTTGAAAATCAAAAAATCTATCCATTTACAGATATGTTGTTGCATGATATGGGTCTAGACTTGGCTGATGGCAGAAGAGATGGAGATGCGAATGGAAATGAGTGGAAAACTAGACCTTTATGGGGAATAGGCTTGACACAAAAAGTAAATCCAGTTGCAGGTTTTTTACATGATGGGCGAGCTAGAACTATTGAAGAAGCTATACTTTGGCATGGTGGAGAAGCTGATGGAATTAAAAATGAATTTATGAAACTTCCTAAAGCTGATAGAGATGCTATGGTTAAATTTTTAGAAAATTTATAGGAGAAGAGATGGGAAAAAATATAAGTAAAATTTTAGCAGGGGTGCTTTTGGCATCTCCTGCATTTGCGATAGATATCGACCAAATACAATTTTTTGGATATGGAAATGTTAACTACTCAAAATATGACTATCTTGAAAATTATCAATCAAAACCAGAGTCAAAAGCCAAAGTTGATTTAGAGAGATTTGTGTTAGTTACAAAATATCTATTGGATGACACAACAACAATAGAGCTAGAGCTAGAGTACGAACATGGTGGAACTGGCTCAACTTTGGAGTATGACGGCAAAGAAGAGATGGGTGAGTTTGAGCTTGAAGTGGAAAAAGGTGGCGAGATTGTTATCGAGGAGCTTGTAGTAGAGTTTACTGCAAATCCAAAGATGAGTTTTAAAGTTGGACATTTTCCAGTTGCTGTTGGACTTTTAGCAGCAAGACATTTACCAAGTCTGTATCATAGTGCGGTAAGAAATAGAAGTGAAAGTAGAATCATTCCAACTACTTGGCATGAGACTGGTGTTGAGGTTTTTGGCTCATTAATGGAAGATAAACTACACTACAAGGCACAAGTTATAAATGGGCTAAATTCTGAAAACTTTGATAGCTCTGGCTGGATAAAACACGGACATCAAAAAAGATTTGAACATGTAAATGCAGATAATCTTGCTACAAATGTTAGAGTTAGTTACGGGGATTTGGTAGGAAATCAGCTAGGTTTTTCTTACTATATAGGAAATACTGGAGAAAATAGACATAAACTCAAACTAAATAGTGATGGTATGGTTCAAGTGTTTGGCATCCATGGAGTTTATCAATACAAAGATACCGATGTAAAAGCACTATATCTATTTGGAACACTAGGCGACAATGAGAAGATAACAGCGGCAAACTATAATCTTCCCGGTCAATATAGAGCATATAACCACTCAGTTGCAAAAGAGGCAGTTGCTTATTTTGTAGAGGTTGGACAAAATATTGCACCTTTAATCAAGCATAACAAAAAGACAACACTTTGGGGAAAATACGACTATAGCGATACGATGAGTAAAGCAGGTAAGGGTGTAATTGACAATGCAAGATATGAGCAAACTACAATATCTGGTGGGTTAAATTATCACTACAGCGATAACCTTATATTTAAATCAGAGATTGAAAATACAGAGTTTGGTGGAACTTTAGATGATATGAGTTCTATGACTCTAAGTATGGCATTTCAGTTCTAAATGGAAGCTTCATTTTTCATAGCTTTTCGAGAGGGGCTTGAAGCCTTTCTCATTTTGGGTCTTATCCTTGCATTTTTAGATAAAAGTAATTTGCAAATGTTTAAAAGCTGGGCTTGGAGTGGTGCGATATTAGGTTTAGTTGCATCTATCGCTCTTGCTGTAGTTTTTACAATCTTTATAGATGGTTTTGAGAGTGAAGAGATGCAGTACAATATCTCTTTAGCAGTTTGCCATAGTCCTCTTGACATATATGGTCTTTTGGATGCAACACAATGCTCATATCTCAAACATGAGAGAAAAGATAACTCTTTCGACAAATCAAAAATGGATGATATTTTTTATCGTATTTACAGCAATTTTGAGAGAGGGTTTAGAAACTGTACTGTTTTTATTTGCATTGGATGTTGATGAGGGTAAAGAACTTCTTATCGGGCTTGTTGGTGGATTAGTTGTTTCTGCTACTATCATTTGGATTGTGTTAAAAAGTTCTAAAAAACTTCCACTTAAAGCATTTTTTCAGTATAGCTCATACTTGATACTTCTTATTGTTGCTGGGCTTGTTTCTATGTTGGTTAAAGGGCTTCAAATGGCTGAGTTTATACCGACTTTTATAAAGCCTTTGTACGATAGTAGTGCGGTTATCGCAAATGATTCAACGGTTGGTAAAGTTTTGGGTGTGCTTATGGGTTATGATGCAACTCCTAGTTTGTTGCAATTTCTCTCATGGGTTGGATATATAGTTTTTATTAGTTTATTATTATGGAGAAAAAGAGATGTTTAAAAAAATAGTTGTAGTTTTATTGTTGGCATTGCCACTGCTGTCGTGTCCGTTTGATGAAGAAGATAGTGCAGTTACAATAGATGCATATAAAGCTATCTCCAAAGAGGTAAAAAATGGAGATTTTGTAAAAGCAAAAGAGGAGATAGTAAAACAAAAAGAGCTTTATGAGTATTTTGGAAAACCAATCTTTACAGCTCTTTTAAAAAGTGCAGATGATAAAAATAGTGAAGAGATTAAAAAGATGTTAGACCGTTCGTTGGTGCTAGAAATCAAAGAGCTTTTAGATAAAACTGAAGAAGATTTTATAGCTTATAAAAAGTCTCGACTGCTTCTCGTAAAAGCCAAAAAACATCTCAAAGTTTTGACTAAAGACGGGGTGCCCTTCAATGCCATTAAGTTAAGAAGTTTTTTTGGAAGTCGTGCTTTAGCTAGACCTTAATTTGATGGGACTAAAGTCTCCATTTCCAGAAATAAATATTCCTTAACTTAATGGCATTGGGGGTGCCCTTGGGGTATAAGAAGTCGCATAAACTAATGAAAGAACTTTTAAAGTCTTTAGGAAATCCAGGGCTTATGGGAATGGGGAAGAAAGATAGTGATAAAGAGGGCTTTTTGAAAGGGAAAGAGGAGCTTTTGAGAGGTTTAAATTAGCATCTCAAATAACCCTATATAAAACATAAAAAGTAGTATCAGACTTTTGGAAAAATATGTATCATATATAGGGTCATCAGAGATGCTTATCCTTTTTACACTCTTTCTAAAACTTTCATAAATTCATCTTGAACTGAACCTACACTTCTTTTTGCACAAACCAAAGAAATGTTTTCTCTCTTTGCGATTTTTTTATACTTTTTCATCATGTTGTG
Source organism: Campylobacterales bacterium (assembly GCA_029935075.1). Classification (GTDB taxonomy): domain Bacteria; phylum Campylobacterota; class Campylobacteria; order Campylobacterales; family QNZT01; genus SZUA-1433. The sequence goes on along the minus strand of JAOZKZ010000032.1, from coordinate 8,572 downwards.
GTTTAAAAAAGTAGTCAACATGAGGACATAATCCGTATCTTCTGGGATAGTTTTACCACAACCATGGTTTTTTCTACCATCCCAATGAGTGATATTATCTGCTCCCAAATCTGAAAGAACCGTTTTAACCGAATTTATATTGTCTCCACCTATAACTAAAACTGACATGATTTATCCTTTTTGAAATTTGTTATCAAAATTCTACAAGATGAAAACTTAAAATTAGTTGAAAGTGATAATGGTTATCAAGTTAAGTTATTGGTAAGTTTGTTTGCTCTATGATTTTGAAAAACAAGGAGAAAATTATGAGTGAGAGAAGAGAGTTAGCAAATGAGTTGCTTGTCATGTTTATGTTGTTGTCTGTGATAACAGTTTCAAGTTATATGGCTGTTGAAGCTTTAACGGGTGAGAAAGTCACTAGCTATTTACAATCCATAAGTTCTCTAATTTAAATGTATATTTTTCGGAGAACAAAATGAGTAAATTTCAACTCTTTCTTTCCTTATATTTGGCATTAAATATTGGTGTTGTGTTATTTGTTTTGTTCTTTGGAAAGTATATCAATAATGAGGGGAAAAATTGAAGAATCTTATTTTTATGCTAACCGCAACACTGCTTATCATGAGTGGTTGTAGCAACAAACAAACAGGAGTAGAATTTGAAAAAGATAGTAGTGTCAGTAATGGCATCAGTAGTAGTAGCAAGTGCATCACAAAGTGTAAATCTAGAAACAATCACAGTAACCACAGCTACAAAAACACCCAAAAACATAGAAGGTGTGAGCGCGAGTGTAATCGTAGTTGATGAGAAAAAAATTGAACAACTAGGAGCTTCAAGTCTTGGAGATGTCCTAAAAAGAACACCGGGCTTAACAGTCCAGTATGGAACATTTCCATCAGCCTCAAGCAAATCAAAATCATCAGTTTCACTTCGTGGAATGGGTGCAAATGGTACACTTTTTCTGATAAATGGAAAAAGACTCTCAGGAGAGGTAAAAAATCCTTATGATTTAGACAGAATTCCTGCTTCTATGATAGAGCGGATAGAAGTTGTAAAAGGTCCGATGAGTTCACTTTATGGAGCTGACGCGGTTGGTGGTGTTATAAATATCATCATGAAAAAACCAAAAGAGGGATTTCAAGGTAGTGTAGGTGCAAAATATGGCTCAAATATTGATGGAGATGGCGAAAATTATGGGACAAACATAAATGTAAGAGGTAAAAAGAACAAACTCTCTTATAGTTTCAATGCAGATGGTTCATGGTCAAAACCTTATACTCAAAGAGAAAAAGCAGATACTAGAATTGGAGGAGGAAAGAGAAAGAGTAATGATCTTTCACCACTTCCAGCCTATCTTGCAAAAGGTAATCACAGCCCATACTTTAAAAGTGGAAAAAATCCGCCTGCAAGAATTGATAATCCGACACAGCAGGATATAGATGCAGCAACAACATCTTTTCAAAACTTTACAAAAAAAGCCTCAAAAGTACCAGTAAGTTATGATACAGATGTTACTTATCGTGAAGAAGCAGATGTTTTTAATTTTGGAACAAGATTGGAGTATGAGTTTAGCGATGCAGTTACGGCTGGGGTTGATTTGGATTTTATGAAAGAGGAGAGGTGGGGAGTCTATAATGGATTTTTTCATCCTATGGGATATAAGCCACCAACAGGACACATGAAAAACCCAATAGTTGGACATAAACCAGATGGTAGTCCTATCTCACTTCTTGAAGCAAAAAAGAAGATTTTAGGGCCAGCTGCTGCTTTTAATGTGCCAGTAAACTCATATGATGAAAATGAGAGACGAACTATCGGTGGAGATGTTAACTATCTTGTAAATGATGATTTAGTTTTGAAGCTTAACATCTATAACTCTTATTATGAAAAAAGAAATACAACAACTATGAAAGAGTGGAAAGACTTTGGTTTTCCAAGTGAAGCTAAATCATCAGCTAGTGGAATGAGTGCGGATGTTGATATAACTTCTTATGAATTAAGTTCAAATTATGTGCTAAATGAACAACATCTTTTAACTTTTGGTGGAGAGTATAGAGATGAAGTTAGGGATGCAACTGTTTTTGACAATACGCCAAGATTTAGCCGAAAAGAGATGGATTATCAAGCTCTTTATTTTCAAGATGAATTTGAGTTTAGTGATACTCTAAATTTTGTATTTGGTGGAAGATATGATGCTATTAGCAATGCTGACAATAAAGCAACTTTTAGAGCAGGGGCTGTTAAAAACTTATCAGATGCACTAAATCTTAGGTTTAACTTTGCACAAGGTTATCGTACACCTGATATACGAGAGTTATACATCTCCAAACAAACTCCAGCAGGGATGCAAAGTGGAGCTGAAACAGTAGGGTATAATTTAAAACCAGAATTTACAAACTCTTATGAAGTTGGTTTGAGTGGTCACAATAAAGGGTTTGACTACACAGCAACACTTTTTTATAACCAAGTTGAAGATCAGATAGAGCAGGTAAAAAGAGGTGAAGGTGCTGGATACTGGACTTTTGAAAATGTGAGTGAAGCTGAAACTTTTGGACTTGAAACGACTTTGGGATATGGACTTGATAATGGTGCTTATATCTCACTAGCTTGGAATGAGTTGCAAACTGAAAACAAAGATACGGGAAAAGATTTGGAGTTTAATCCTGAAAGAACTTTGGCTTTAAGTGCAGACATGCCTCTTATGAAAAACTGGACTGGTGGAGTATCGGCTACTTATATAGGGGAACAGCAATATACAAAAATGACTCCACAAGGCAGAAAAGATGCCACAGCAGATGCTTACACACTTGTTGACTTGACAAGTTCTTATAAATTTGGAGGGAGTGAAAAGTATGAGGTTTATGGCGGAGTGAATAATGTTTTTGACCAAGAAGTTGAAGATATTATAGGTTCAAATGTAGGGACTTATGTCTATATGGGCGTAAGAGCAAATTTTTAAAAACATAAGGGAAATAAAATGAGAAAAATTATAACGATAAGTTTAGCACTAGGATTAGCAACAACTTTGATGGCAAAACCAAATATTCCGATGGGTGATATGAAAGCAAATCTTGCAAAAATGGCTGGAGAAAAAGGTCATTTTGCACAGCATGAGGTATTTCCAAAAGATTACTTTTTGATTCCTAAAAACCTACCTTTTTTGGCTGGGTTAACTTTGCATCATCCGATGAGTTCAACACTAGAATTGACAAAAGAGCAGATTGAAAAGATACAAATTATAAAAGGTGATACTATGCCTGTTGTTATCAAAGATGCACTGGCGATTAAAAAACTAGAGCTAGGTTTGCATGCGATGATAGATAAAGAGGTAGAAACTTCAGAGTTAGATGCTGCTATTGATAAGATAGGTGCTTTGAAAATTGCATTGACTAAAAAGCATCTAGTTTGTATCAAGTCTATTCGAGATATTTTGACACCTACTCAAAGAAAAAAACTTGAGGCTTATGCTGGGAAGAAGATGAAGTAAAACTATCGTGATTTGATTTATAACATCATATATGCTATCATAATGAATGAATGTAGTCATAGATACAAATATATGGATTTCAGCACTAATTAGCCAAGATGGAGCGAGTCGTGAGATTATCAGGCTTGTTCTTTTAGGGAAGATATCTCCTCAGATAAGTTCAGCCCTTTTTCTTGAATATGAAGCCGTTATGAAAAGGGAACCTATTCAAAAACAGTGTTTTTTAAAAGTACCAGAGCAAGAAGAGTTATTTCAAGCTTTTTTATCCACTTGTATCTATAATGAGATATTTTATCTATGGAGACCAAATTTAAAAGATGTGGATGATGATTTTTTAGTAGAGTTAGCGGTTGCTAGCAATAGTGAAGTTATCATTACTGAAAATATCAAAGATTTAAAGTCAAATGAACTTCATTTTGATTTTGAAGCACTAACAGCTAAAGAGTTTTTACAAAGGAGAGGATTATGAGTACATTAACATTAAGAATTCCAGACACCAAGTATGAGCGACTGAAAAAGTATGCTAAAAGCAAAGATATATCACTAAATAAGCTCTTTGACGAGTTTGCCACAATAGCACTTACTCAGTATGATGCAAAAACTAGATTTGAGTATCAGGCAAACAAGGGAGATAAAAAAAGAGGATTAGAACTTTTGGATAAACTTGATAAATAATTACGACCCAAGGGGCTATTTGGGTCATAAAAGGGGTTTGAAAATTTATGGTTTTTGTAACTGTTTTACCTTCTAGTTAAAGTATTTCCATCTGCATTTTGCATAAATTCTACAAGCTTCATTTGAAATTCCTTTTTTGATGATTGTTAGTGAAATTATATAGATAAAAGCTTAAAAATAATTGAAACTGAAAACGGTTATCAAGTTAAGTAAATAATAAGTTTCTTTACTCTACAATTTAAAAAAACATGAAGGATTTAAAATGACAATGCCACTAAACCGAAACTTTGCATCACTTATTATGGATATGATAAAAAGTGATGTTACGATTGAGCCGTTAAATTTGCAACATACAGATATAGCTTCTAAAGATGAAAAAGGAAGAAATGCACTTTTCTTTGCAATTGAGACAAAAAATAGTGTAAATACACAACTACTCATTGAAAGTGGAATACCTCTGATGGTTGCACCTGATAAACATGCGCTTTTTCATGCTGTTTATTGTAATGATTTTGAAGCTGTTAAGTTTTTAGTTGAAAAGGGAATAGATGTAAATATGAGAGACAATGAGTATAAAACACCTTTGATGTGTGCTGTTTATTATAATAGGTTAGAGATTTGTAACTATCTATTAAACCATGGTGCTGATCTTTTCAAGATGGATATGAAGTATGATATGGCGATAGATTTTGCTTATAGAGTAGATGCAAAACAGATACGAGATATTTTAAATTGGAAAATGATGGCTTTGGAGTCAAAAGAGAAAGAGTTCTAATATATTCTTCATAGCATAGTTGATATAATTTGAAAGTTGAGTAAATAAACATTCAAGGTCAATTTATGAAAATTAAAATAATAGTTTTATTAGCCATGTTAAGTATGTCAGTATATGCCACATCAAATGATAATACCATCATCGGTAATTATACAAACATGGCTACGGCAAACTATCAAGATGCTATCAAAGATGCTAAAAATTTAGAAACAGCTATCAATAACTTTGCAAAAAATCCAACAGAAGTAACTTTGAAAAAATCAAAACTTGCATGGTTAAATGCTCGTGAATCATATGGAACAAGTGAGATATTTAGATTGGCAAATGGTCCTATTGATGCTGAAGAAGGCTGGGTGGCTGAAGCGTATGGTTCGCTAGAGGGACAACTAAATGCCTGGCCGTTAGATGAAAACATGATTGATTATACAATCGATGAAAACGGCAAAAAAACAAGTGGAAACATCATAGATACCAAAGGTCTGTTTAATCCCGGTGGTGAAGAAAGTTCGGCAATTGATATAAGTGAGATTAGCAAAGAGAGTCTTACCGCACTCAATGAAAATGGAGGAGATGCCAATGTTGCAACAGGTTACCATGCTATAGAGTTTTTACTATGGGGTCAAGATCAAGATTATTCTAATTTTCTTAAAGATTCCGTAACAAAAGGTGCCATGACAGCTGGGCAAAGACCACTTAGTGATTTTACTGTAGATAAACATGCTTCAAGACGGTTAGATTATTTAAAAGCGGCTACATCTAAAGTTGTATCTGATTTAACCAAAGTGGCTAGTGGGTGGAATCCAAAAGTTAGTAAAAATTGTTCCAAAGATGCAAAAGGTTGTTATCGAGGGGCTATCAACAGTCAACTGACAGGGGCAGATGCAAAGAAAAATATTACTCAAAAACATGCTCTAAAACAGATTTTATCTGCTATGGGTGTGTTTATCAAGTCAGAAGTGGCAAATGAGAGAATTGCAGTTGCAGTTTTGACACCAAGTGAAGAGGATGAACACTCTTGTTTTTCTGACAATACCCATAGAGATATCGCTGCTAATTATCAAGGATTTAAGAGTGTATTGACAGGTAGTTATAAAGATATACATGGAAAAAGCTTTTTAGATAAAGTGGATACAAAAACAAAAAACAAAATTATAAAATTGATGAATTCTATCGAAGAAAAAATTGCTAGTATTGACCATGTAGCTACCACTAAAGCACATTTTGATTATCAGATTCAGCCAAATAATCCACAAGCAAAAATCATCGTAAAGCTTAAAAATCAGATGAGAAAACTTGGCGATATGATGATTACCGTAGCCAAACAAAATGGTATTGATTTAAACTCTGATGATGTAAGTGATGCTGATGAGACACAGATATAAATACCTCCTAAGTACTTTAGTTGTTTTAAGTAGCACTTTTTTAAATGCTAATAATTTACTGACACCTATCTCTTCACTTATTGATAGCGAAGTTGATACTTTTATTTTAGGAAAAAGCTTTTTTACAATTCCTTGGGTAGAAGCACCAAGTGCCACAACTGCGAGAGATGGTTTAGGACCACTTTTTTCAGCAAATACTTGCATAAATTGTCATCCAAAAAATGGAAAAGGAAGTGTATATAATAGCAAGGGTAACATCTCTAGATCATTAGTTACTCGCTTGTCTATCAATCAAAAAACAGATAAAAAAATAGGATTTACACCAGAGCCAACATATGGTTCACAATTAAGTATCAATGCTATTCCCGGTGTGCCGTACGAGGGTAAACCAAGTAGAAGCTATATCGACAAAACAGTAATCCTAAATGGGGGTAAAAAAGTTATTTTGCAACAACCGATATATGGAGTTACAGACCTTAGATATGGTGAATTATCAAAAGATGTTATTATCTCACAAAGGGTAGCACCAGCACTTGTTGGGCTTGGTTTGTTGGAGCAAATTAGTGATGAGCAACTTTTAGCCAATGAAGATATAGATGATAAAAACAGAGATGGAATTTCAGGTAAAGCCAATAGAGTTTATTCATCTGAAACATTTAAAATAGAGATAGGTCGTTATACTTGGAAAGCAAGTGTACCAACCGTTAAACATCAAGTAGCAGGGGCGATGAGTAACGATATGGGATTAACTTCACCTTTGTTTCCAGATGAAACTTGCAGTAAGAGCCAAAAAGAGTGTTTAGCTAGTCCAAAAGCAAGAGATAAATTTGATGTCCCTATGAAACGACTAGATGCAGTTACTTTTTATCTAAAAAATTTAAAAGCACCTCAATATAAACAGTACAAAAAAGGTTTAAAAATCTTTAAACAAATAGCATGTGCATCTTGTCATATACCAAACTTTACATTGGATAATGGAAAGGATATTCACCCATTTAGCGACCTATTGTTACATGATATGGGAAAAGGTTTAGCAGATGGGAGAGTTGAATTTAAAGCCACAGGGGCTGAGTTTAGGACTCCTCCACTATGGGGAATATCGGTATATAAAAAGATACTAAAAAATAGAGTAAATTTTTTACATGATGGACGAGCAAAAACAGTTGAAGAAGCTATCCTTTGGCATTCAGGTGAGGCAGAACAGTCTAAAAATAGTTTTATACATTTATTGCCAAAACAGCAAAAAGTGTTGATAGATTTTTTAGAGAGATTGTAATATACTTGTCAAATGAAAATATTTATAATATTAATAACTTTACTACTCTCTTTACAAGCACAAAATGTAGGTAAATCAGTTTATAACAATATCATAGTTAAAAATATAAAACAGACCACTCAAAATCTAAATCAATTAAATATACTACTTGAACATAATGCATCTGATAAAGAGTTAAAAAATGGCTTCACAGAGATGATGATGTCATGGAAAAAAGTTGAGACTTTATACTTGGCGGCTGATTTAGATGAAGAGTATATCGATATTCCGAGGTATATCGATGTTTTTCACGAGGGCAAAGAGAACTTTTATAAACAAATTGACCGTATCTTACTCTCATCTGATAGTTTGGATATCGAGCTTTTTAAAAATTCGACTAAAAGTATCAATGCTTTGGAATATCTGATGTTTAAACCCTCTCAAAAAACACAACGACAAAAAGAGATGACTGTTTATATCTTACATCACATGAGTAAACATCTTAAAACCATAGAGGTTTTTTATCAAAATAATCAAGCACTATTTATCAAAAATAAGAAAAGTTTAAATGCTATCATCATGAATGCTTTGATAGAGAGTTCGTATAAGTTAAAAGAGTGGAGAGTGGGTGATCCGGCTGGGTTATCACGAAAATATAAGAATAATCCTAAAAATGAAAGGGCAGAGTATCCGATATCAAAGCTATCATACAAAGCGATAGAATCTATTTTATCAGCACATCTTGCCATGATAGGGAAACAAAAGTTTGTTAATTTCTCTGATGTTATCAAAGATGCAGGTGCAGATAAAGAGTTGTTAAGTGTTCGAGATAATATAAAAAATGCACTAAAATATTTACAGTTAGCACCAGAGGGCGATTTTAATTCAAAAGAGATAAAATCACTTTATAAAGAGTTGACAGCCCTACACAATGGCTATTTTATCTCACTTATCGGTGTGCTTAAGATAACATCAAAAATTTTAGATTCTGATGGTGA
>JAOZKZ010000329.1 GCA_029935075.1 Campylobacterales bacterium | reverse complement strand
ATGGGTATAGAGACAATCGAAATAAAAATCGTCTGATTTATCTTATAAAAGATGTTGGAATTGATAATTTTATCCTTGCTGTAAAAAAAGAAGCTGGATGCGAGTTTGAAACTGCTGGTACAACATTGGTGCAATCCCAATCTATAGCACAAGGAGCAGATAAAGTGCTTGGTCGTGATGGTAAATTTGCTTATAAGATAGTTGTCCCCTCTGGTATATTTACAGGCTCAAATATGATAAAAGTAGCAAATGCAGCAAAAGATTATGCTTTGGGGGATATAAGACTCTCATATGATCAAAATATCTATATACCTTGCATCCCAAAAGAGCTGTTTGAGGATTTTGTATCTTGTGAGGTTGTAAAAAATTATACAAAGTTTAACAATCTCTATTTTACTGCTATGATAGCATGTGCTGGACGAAAAACTTGTGCTTTTGGTGTGATTGAAAATAAATCAGATGCGATAGAGATGGCAAATTTTTTAAATTCCCAGATTGCCATAGAAGATGCAACTGTTCGGATGAATTGGTCAGGATGCCCTAAAGGGTGTGGGGTTCACGGAATTGGAGATATTGGGTTTGAGGGATGTAAAGCTAAAGATGATGATGGCAATGTTGTAGATGGCGTGCATATATATGTAGGCGGTAAAATCACTCGCTTAGCTAAAGAGGCTAGGGTTTTGCATAAAGCACTTCCACTAACAGAAGCAAAACATCATGTAAAATACTTGTTAAAAAACTATGCAAATTTTAAACAAAGAACGGAAACTTATGAAACATTTGATGATAGGTATTTAACTCCCAACTACTCTTTTCAAGCACTTAGGTTTTTTACAACGATAAACTATATACTTAACGATAAATTGGACTTAGGTATAGAGTTTGAATTTGAAAATGAACCCAAAACATTTAAAAAGGAAAATTTTGAGGTTTTTCATTTTGGACTTAAGCTTTTTAAACTTTTAACTGGCGAAAATCGTTATGTTGGTGTGGAGGATTTTGAACCAATTTTGATAAAACCTAGAAAGATTACAAAAGATGAGGTAAGTAAACTAAATCCAAAAGTACCACAAAAGCTAAGTGAAGTTGTCTACCTGATGACACACCAAGATAAAAAAGTAAGAGCAAGGGTTTTTTCAGAGATTTTGGTTTTACTTAAAGAGGTGTAGAGGGGAATCAATGCCGTTAAACTAATCCCTAAAGACCAATACGATGTTTAGTTGCCAATATTTTTCTTCTTTCTTTTCCAAAAAGTAAAGGTCTCTGCATCCGAGCGGTTACATTCCAGTCAATTTTCCTTACATCATCCCCATAAACATATTCACGAAGCTCCATGAAGTCAAAACCCTCACCCTCAAAAATAGAGGGATTGTTTCCTGCAATTTCGCTAA
>JAOZKZ010000164.1 GCA_029935075.1 Campylobacterales bacterium | reverse complement strand
AACGCACTTGCACACATTACAGGTGGTGGAATTGTGGAAAACACACCAAGGATGTTTGGGAAAGATTTGAATGCAAGAATAGAAAAAGATAAAATTAGAGTATTGCCAGTATTTAAATTTATGGGTCAACATGTAGAAGAGTCAGAGATGTTTAGAACATTCAACATGGGAGTAGGGATGGTATTGGCTGTCAGTCCTGAAAATGTTGATGCTGTCCTTGCAGGATGTGATGGATATGTTATCGGTAAAATGATAAAAGGAAACGGAGAAGTTACATTAGTCTAAGCTATGTGGCTTCGAAAGTTTTTACCTACTTTCTTTTGCCTCCTGGTATATTTATCGTATTTATCCTGTTGGGGGCAATTTTTTATAAAAGAGCTAGAATATACTTTCTTCTTTTAGCATCTCTCCTTTATCTACTATCAACAAAAGCTGTTGGAAATTTTTTACTACTTCCATTTGAAAAACCATATAATCATAAACATGTTCCACAAACTGTTGATGCCATGGTTATTCTTTCAGGTGGGACACATGGAAAAAGTGCAAATTTAACACTTGGGTCTAGTAGCTTTAAGCGCGTGATGTATGGAATCATGATTGCAAAAAAAGAGAATCTTCCCATCATATTTAGCGGACAAGGGCTTAAAAAGTATAGTGAATCCATCTCAACAAAAGATACAATTTCTGAGCTTAACTACTATTTTGATATCAACCTTACTGAAAGTGAAGACCTTTTAAAAGATAATTTTTCAATTATCTATGAAACTAAAAGTTTAAACACTTATGAAAATGCAAAATTTACAAAAACAACTTTTTCTCAGCATGGCATTAAAGATCCTTCAATTTATCTTGTGACCTCAGCCTTTCACATGAAGCGTTCTGTTAAGCTATATGAATATTTTGGGTTTAATATTATCCCTGTTGCCACAGATTTTATGACGACGAAAAAAACAAATATTAGTTACTTCATTCCTAGCAATATTGGGCTACAAATGTCCTATTATGCACTGCATGAGTATGCTGGTCTTTTACAACTCTCTTTAAAATTAAAATAATCTAATTTATTGTTAAAGCTTTTATCTTAAGTGTCGATATATATTTATAACTAGTATGTAAACCTTAGGAATAAATAATGGATTTAAAAAAATTTACGAAAGACGCGTTAATTTTGGAGCTAAAAAATAGCCAATCAAAAGAGAGATTTTTTGAAAATGTATCAAACATGGCTTATTTTTGTACCGACAGCCAGAGGGTTGTCCTAGAGTGGAATCAGACATGTGAAGATATATATGGATATAAAAAAGAGGATGCTGTTGGTAAAAAGATAGAGACATTAATTGTGCCTGATTATCAAAGAACACTATTTATTGAAGAGTTTAAAAATAGACAATCAATCTTTGGCGAAGAGTTAGAGTATCAAAAAGCAGACGGAACCACCACAAGATTATATGTAAATTCCCTCTTTTTAGAACAAAAAAATGAACAAAGCCAATATCACCACATCAGCTTTAACCCTTTAAATGTTAAACAGAGTGATACACTCAGAGGGATTATTGGGAAAAGCGATGTAAACCTTGCACAAGAAGCAGAACTTGTTATCATCTCATTTAATAAGAATGGATACATTAAAGATTTTAATCCATTTGCAGAGGTGTTACTTGGATATAAAAAAGAAGATGTAATTGGCAGAAATTTTATCGAACTTTTTGTACCAAGTAGCTACAAAGAGAAAACACTCAAACAGATTCAAAAGTCATTCAAATCAAAAAGTATGCGCATCAAAAGTGATTTACCACTACTATGTAAAGATGGTACAAAAAAGATTATTCATTGGAATCAAACATTTGTCCACGATTACAAAACAAAAACAGATATGATGCTTTTAGTAGGGGATAATAGTGCTATAGACAGAAGTGCACAAGATCGGCTTGAATATCTTGCAAATTATGATTCGCTTACAGATTTACCAAACAGAAACCTTTTACAAAATAGAATGGATAATGCGATAAGTAGAGCGGCAAGAGCGAACCAAAAAATGATAACAATGTATATCAACCTTGATAACTTTAAATCAATTAATCACACAATGGGCTATGCTGTAGGTGATGAACTTCTTAAAGCAGTAGCAGAGAGACTACAAAGTGAACTTAGAGACTGTGATACGGTTGCAAGATTTAGCGGTGATGAATTTGTTGTACTATTTGAAAATGTTCAAGATGAGCTTGATGCTGGAACAATTGCTAAAAGAGTAAGTGCTCTTTTTGAAAAGCCTTTTAATTTTAAAGAAAATGAACTATTTTTACATGCAAACATGGGAATTTCATTTTTTCCATCAGATGCTAATGATGCAAAAATTCTTCTAAAGCTTGCAAATATGGCAATGCTCAGAAGCAAAGAAGATAAAAGTAGAAATTTTCACTTTTTTAGAGCTGAGATGTTTGATGAAATCACCAATAGAGCAGTACTAGAATCAAATCTAAGACGTGCACTCAAAGAGGAAGAGTTTTATGTCGAATACCAACCTCAAATAGATGCAACTAGTGGAAAAATCATAGGTGCAGAAGCACTAGTAAGATGGACTGGACCTGATTTTAAAAATATTCCACCACTTGATTTTATCCCAGTTGCGGAAGATAGTGGGCTTATACTTGAGATTGGTCAAATTGTATTAGAAAAAGCCGTTTCACAGATGAAAAAGTGGCATGAAAAAGGTTATGATGATTTAAAAATTGCTGTAAATATTTCAGGTATTCAACTCCTGCAAAGCAACCTGATAAATCAAGTTGAAGAAGTTTTAAAGACGACACAATTTAATCCAAATTTCCTTGAGTTGGAGTTGACTGAGAGTATTTTGATGGAAAATATTGACCGTGCCTCATCACTTTTAAAAGAGTTTCAACAAAAAGGAATCCAAATCTCAATTGATGATTTTGGTACGGGTTACTCATCACTAAACTATCTCAAACAATTACCAATAGATACACTAAAAATCGACCAATCATTTATAAGAAATATCCAAACTGATAAAAGTGATAAAATTATTGTCAATACAATCATTGCTATGGCACATGGTTTGGAATTTTCAGTAATTGCAGAGGGTGTTGAAGATAGCTATCAAAAAGACTATCTGAAAGAGATGAAATGTGATGTCCTTCAAGGATATTACTTTGCAAAACCATTAAGTGCTGAAAACTTTGAAAAAATTCTTGAACAAAATGAACACTTATCTGGTTCCAATGAGAATCAGAAGATATTTGATTACGACTTGGTCAGTGCACTTGAAAAATACAGTAAACCTTTAAATATTTAAACTTTCTAGACAATCTGACGATAATAGTACATAAAGTATTGACTTTATTCGTCAGATTTGATATACTTTCGATGTTTAAGGGGAATTTATGGTTATTGCATTTTTAAGAGGTAGAAATAAACTACTTTCGACCTCATCGCAACAAGAGTTTATTATTGATTACGCAAAAAAACATGGTATTGCCATAAAAATGACGGAAATTGATAATGACTTATCGTCAAAAACACTTGAAAATCGTAAAACTCCTTTACATTTACTAGATTCACTCAAACTCGGCGATACAATACTAATCTATGATTTATGGGTATTTAGCCCAAAGGTTGGAGAACTTGCAAAAGTTTTTGATTGTATCTTGCGTCATGACATCAATGTACATGTCTGCAAACAAAAGATAATCATAAACAGTAAAATGCCTTCAGGTGTTTTAATTAATCTTCTATCTCAACAAAGAGAGAAAAATCTTGTTGATAAAAACAGTAGCATGGGAAGACCAAAAGGTAGTTTCTCCAAATCAAAATTTGACAAATATAAAAGTCAAATTGTTACCATGATACAAGAAGAGTTATCCGTTAGCGAAATTGCTAAGCGGTTAAAAATCAGTAGAAGTTCGTTAAAGGACTACATAAACTCAAGATCACTAAAAGAGATTGCACTCTCAAAGGAAAATCAAGAGCAGACACAAGAGACAGAACAACTCTTTGTCCTCCCAAGTCCAGATGAGTGTCCATTAATAGAGAAAAATAAAAAAATTAGGAAGGATATACAAAATGGCTGAAGCAGAAGTTGCTAAAATGAGCAAAAAAGAGAGGATGAAAGAGTACCTCAAAGGTTGGGTTCCGTATAGGATTCAAAGATATTGGGCTTTTATCGCAGTAACCGTATTTGGTTTGGTAGTTCCATGGATTAAGATAAACGGGGCACATTTTTTCTTACTAAATTTTGACAACAAACAGATTCATATGTTTTTTACAAAGTTTGATATGCAAGAGCTTTACATGATGCCTTTTTTACTGATATTTGGATTTTTGGGGGTTTTCTTTTTGACAACTCTTGCTGGTCGTATCTGGTGTGGTTGGCTCTGTCCTCAAACAATTTTCAGGGTAATTTATAGAGATTTAATTGAGACTAAACTACTTGGAATTAGACGAAGTATCCAAAACAAACAAAAAGAGCCTAAAGGTCAATACGGTAAAAAAACAGTTGCTGTACTTATTTGGTCAGTTTTATCATTTATAGCCGCCGCAAACTTTGTATGGTTTTTTGTACCACCTGAGGATTTTTTCCAATATATTCAAAATCCAGGTGAACATGGTGTGATGATGGGAACAATCATTGTTCTCGCCCTATTTTTGATTTATGATGTGATTAAGCTAAAAGAGGACTTTTGTATCTATGTTTGTCCCTATGCTAGAGTTCAGTCAGTTATGTATGATGAAGAGACAATTCAAACGATTTATAACACACACCGTGGTGGTCATGTTTACGATACCGATCAACAGACAAAACTAGCAACTACACAAAAAGGTCTGCTTGAAATTGATGATACAAGTGAGTGTACTTACTGTGATGCCTGTGTAAGAGTTTGTCCAACACATATCGATATCAAAGCAGGAACACAACTAGAGTGTATCAACTGTCTAGAGTGTGCAGATGCATGTAC
>JAOZKZ010000163.1:1224-5034 GCA_029935075.1 Campylobacterales bacterium | reverse complement strand
ATCGGAGACCAATACAACTTACAACCAGACCCATATGAAACACTCAAAGCAGCAGAGATATTAATAAAAGAGGGCTTTGAAGTTTTTCCGTATACAACAGATGATTTAGTGGTAGCTAAAAAACTTGTGGATGTAGGGTGTAAAATCCTCATGCCATGGGGTTCACAGATAGGTTCGGGGAAAGGTTTGATGAATCCAAGTAATTTAAAAGCGATACGAGAGAAATTTCCAGATATTCAACTCATCGTAGATGCAGGGATTGGTAAGCCCTCTCATGCGGTGCAAGCGATGGAATTAGGTTATGATGGTGTACTTTTAAATTCAGCAATTGCCCTAGCACAAGACCCAATTAAAATGGCAGAAGCTTTTAAAACAGCTGTAGAGTCTGGGCATTTAGGATATCAAGCAGGAGCCATGCAAAAAAGAGAGTTTGCTTCACCTTCTACTCCCACGGTGGGAACACCATTTTGGCATCAGTTTGATTAAGTATCTTATCACTGAGCCCAATTATCAGTATGAAAGTTTTCAGGGTGCGGATTTTGTCTGTTTTCGAGATAAAGAGACAAAAGAGTTTGAAGCTAAAGCTAAAGAGTTTATTGAACAAGCCCAAAAAGAGGGTATTGAAAATATCTTTTTAAGTGAACATTATCTTATCGCTAAAAAACTTGGAGCAACCGGTGTGCATCTCACTTCAAGACAATATATCTTTGTTCCTGAGGCGAAACGAAGAGGGCTAAAAGTCATTATCTCTTGTCATACAGAAGCAGAAATTGAAGAAGCGATACGAAAAAAAGTAGATTTTATAACTTATTCTCCAATCTTTGAAACATCAAATAAAGGTGAACCAAAAGGGATTGAGGATTTGAAAAAAATGGTTTTAAGATATAATGTTAAAATTATCGCATTGGGTGGAATTATCACATCCAAGCATGTAAAAGAGGTAGAAGAATCAGGGGCTTATGGCTTTGCTTCTATTCGATATTTTTTAGGAGATTAGATGGCAGAAAAAGATAGAGAAAAGTGGGATAAAAAGTATCATGATAAACCTGAGCTTCTTGACTCTCGTCCACCTTCAAAATTTGTAGCTAAGTATCATCAAGAGTGTGAGGGGAAACAAGCACTTGATTTGGCTTGTGGTTCGGGGCGACATACGATGTTTCTTAGTGAAAATGGCTTTTTAGTAGATGCGATAGATATCTCATCTGTTGCACTAGAAAAATTAGCTACTAATATGAAGGATTCTGTAAATCTAATCGAAGCGGATTTAGATACATTTGAACCTAAACAAAACCATTATGACATGATTGTTATGACAAACTTTTTAGACCGTGATTTGATTGCTCGTTGTTATGATGCTTTAAAAGATGGTGGAATTTTTATAATTGAAACTTACATGGAAGATGATGATAATGAGAAAAAAGATTCAAATCCTGACTTTTTGTTGAAAGAAGATGAACTAATCCTCACATTTTACAATGGTTTTAAGCGTCTTGATTATGAAGAGTTTTGGAATGAGGATTATGAGAAGTATCGCATGAGAAAACAAGCAATTGCAGTCCAAAAAGGTAGACAAATGCAGATAAAGTATAATCAATAAATGATATATAAACTACTACTTTTACTCTCTCTTTTTTTAAGTGGGTGTCAAGAAAAAATCACTCCTAAACTTGAGAGTAATACCCTCACAATTTACACTTACAATGCTTTCGCTGCTGACTGGGGACCTGCTCCCAAGATAAAGAAAATATTTGAAAAAGAGCATAACTGCACGATAAACTTTGTGGCGGCTTCTAGCTCTATTGGGGCACTTAGAAAAATACAACTTGAAGGGGCAAAAACAAAAGCAGATATTTTGTTGGGGCTTGATACTGCTACAGCTGAAGTAGCAAAACAGACTGGGTTATTTACCACTCACGATAGTGACCTTTCAAAACTTGCCCTACCCTTAGCCTATACAGATAAAATTTTTGTGCCATTTGATTATAGTTATTTTGCTTTTGTGTATGATAGTGATAAATTAAAAAATCCCCCTACTTCTTTTGAAGAGTTGATAAATATGCCTGAGGATTTTAAAATCGTCATCCAAGACCCTCGCTCTTCAACACCAGGGTTAGGACTACTTTTATGGGTGAAAGAAATCTACCATGGTAAATCTAGCCAATACTGGAAAAATCTCGCTCCATATATCTTGACAATTACCAAAGGTTGGTCAGAGGCTTATGGACTTTTCCTAAAAGGTGAAGCAGATATGGTGCTCTCTTATACTACATCACCTGCCTATCACATTGTAGATGAAAACAAGACAAACTATAAAACAGCAGATTTTGAAGAGGGACATTATACGCAGATAGAAGTGGCGGCAATGCTTAAATCTTCTAAAAATCAAGCCTTGGGGAAAAAGTTTTTAGCGTTTTTGATGAGTGAAAAATTTGCAGAGATTATTCCCACAGCGAACTGGGCATATCCTGTTATCAAAACTGATACTTTACCAAAAGCTTTTAAGACGCTATCCGTACCTAAAAAAGTATATTTGCAAGAGGGGAAAACAGTAGAAGCTACAAGAAAAGTACTCATCAACGAATGGCTTGAAGCTCTAAAAAAATGAACAGATTAAAAAGCTCTCTTCTGCCCGGTGGGCTTATATCGTTTACCCTACTCTCTTTTGCCTTTTTCCTCTTTTTTATCCTCTTCATCTCACGAGATACCACTTCTTTGGCAGAGATTGATGATAGAATTATCGCTCTTTTAAAATTTACACTTTTTCAAGCTTTTTTATCTACACTATTTTCCATCATGGTCGGAACACTATTGGCATGGAGTTTGGCACATCAAAGTAAATTTAGTGGTAGGTCACTTTTAGTCGCAATTTTTTCCTCCTCTTTGGTTCTACCGACTTTAGTTGTGGTCTTTGGTTTGATTAGTATTTATGGTCGAAATGGTTGGATAAATTCTCTTAGTTTATATCTATTTGATTACTCCTTTGGCACATATCTTTATGGCTTATTGGGGATACTTTTAGCCCATGTTTATCTAAATGCTTCATTTGCTTCACGCTCACTTCTACATGCTTTTGAGTCTATCCCAACAGAGAAATATAAACTAGCAAAAAGTTTAAATTTTAGTACCTTTCAACGCTTTTTATATGTAGAGTTTCCAGCCATTAAAGGAACACTTTTAACTATCGCTTCTACGATATTTCTTCTGTGTTTTACCTCTTTTGCAATTGTCTTAGTTCTTGGAGGAAACCCATCATACAATACTTTGGAAGTGGCTATTTATGAGGCGGTTAAGCTAGAGTTTGATATCTCCATGGCTTTGAAACTAGCACTTATTCAGCTGAGTGTTTCAACAGTTTTTGTACTCCTATCATCAAACTTTAAAACAAATTTAAGCAATTTAAAAACCGCTTCAAAGCATGTTTTATGGGATGAAGCCAAACATATCAAATTTATTCAAGTCTCTGTTATCATGCTGTTTGCACTCTTTTTTATCACACCCTTAATTGCAATTGTGATAGATGGCATGAGTGCTAATTTTGGGAAGATATTTTCCGACCCACTTTTTATAAAATCTTTTTTCACAAGCATGATACTGGCTACCATTTCAAGTATCTTAACCCTTTTTATTGCCATAGCCATAAGTGACACAAGACGAAATTTTACCTCAAATCTTCGTTTAGGAGATAAGAAAATTTCAAAGTTTTTAAATATCATCGTAGCTTTTTCTGGAAACCTTTATCTTGCTATCCCCTCTTTAATCATGGGCTTAGGATTTTTTCTCCTCTCTCAGCGTTATGAAGCCTCTGTTTTT
>JAOZKZ010000163.1:0-1124 GCA_029935075.1 Campylobacterales bacterium | reverse complement strand
CAAAAACCTATCTTGTTGCTTGATGAGCCTTTTACTGGGCTAGATATGCAAACCCGTCTACAAATGCTAGAGTTGGTTAGAAAAATTTCAACTAAAAACGATTTGCATACTATTATGGTAACACATGAGCAACAAGATTGTGACTTGATTGCTGATAGAGTTTATCAAGTGCAAAACCATAAATTAGTGGAATTATGATAACTTTTAAAGAGGAGGAGTTGCAACTTCTTCCAAATCAAGGACATTGTAATTTGAACTATCTTCTAAAAAAGGGAGATAAAAAGTACCATGTTCGCAAGTTCAGATTGGCTGACCGTGATAGAAAACTTGAATTTAAAATCCAAAAATTAGCCCATAAAAAAGGTATTGCAGCACAACCTTTGCATCTTAATGACTCTTTTATGATAGGAGAGTTTATAGAGGGGGAGCATCTTAGTAAACTCTCCTATAAAGAGATAAGAAAACTCGCATATACTATTAAAAAACTTCATTGTATCAAACTACGAAAAAAGCCTGTACTTTTTTCTAAAGCTAAAAAATTTAAAAAAGAGTTGGTTTTGTGTCATGGAGATTTAAATGTGAAAAATATTATTTTTGGAAAAAAAGTTAAATTGATTGATTGGGAATATGCTGGGATATATGATAAATATTTTGATTTGGCTTCAATTTGTAAAGAGTTTAAATTTACAAAAGTTGATGAAACCTATTTTTTAAGGGCTTATGGGGATAAAATAAATTTTAAAAAGCTTGAAGTTTATAAAGAGATTTATGAAGTTTTATATAAACAATGGTTTAAGAAACTTGAAAATGGTGAATTAGCGTTTTTGTAGATGCGAACTTTTTATGGATGAAAACGATACGACAAGGATTTTGCTGGATAAAATCATGATAGAGTTTTTCTATCATGATTTTATAACTATGAAGATTTTTTAGTTACTTTCTTAGAAGGTTTTTTCTTTGCAACTACTTTTTTCTTTACCACTTTTTTAGCTGACTTTTTCTTTACAACAGGTTTAGAAACTTTTTTCAAAGCTTTTTTTACTGTTTTTTTAGCTGCTTTTTTAGTTGATGGTTTTTTCTTCAAAACAACTTTTGTAATTTTTTTAAGAGCTTTTTTAGAAACT
>JAOZKZ010000162.1 GCA_029935075.1 Campylobacterales bacterium | reverse complement strand
CTAACCAAACCATTATACCTTTTTGTCCATGAAGTCTGTTTTCTGCTTCATCAAAGATAACTTTTTCATGTAGTTCTAAAACCTCTTCACTCACTTCATAACCTCTATAAGCTGGTAAACAGTGCAAAAATATCGCATCTTTTTTGGCTAATCTCATCATTTCGGAATCTACGATAAAACCTTCAAAATCTTTAAGTTTTTTCGCTTTTTCATCTTCTTGTCCCATAGATATCCAAGTGTCTGTTGTTACAACATCCGCATCTTTAACAGCCTCTTTGGGGTCATGGAAAAATCTGATGTTTGCACCTGAGATTTTTGCTTGTTTCATGGCACTATCTATCTCTAATCCGTCACACTCATATCCTACTGGAGAAGCAACTCTTAGTTCAAACCCAAGTTTAGAGGCAAGCATCAACCAAGAATGTGCCATGTTATTTCCATCACCAACATAAGCAACTACTGGATTTTTATTCTTTTTATGCTCAACCATGGTCATATAGTCAGCGATAAGTTGAACAGGATGATAAGTGTCAGTAAGTGCGTTTATAACTGGTATCGTAGAGTATTGTGCAAACTCTTCAAGTCTCTCTTGTGAAAAAGTTCTTACCGTTATCATATCAAGCATGCGAGAAAATACGCGTGCTGTATCTTTTATCGGCTCTCCACGACCCAGCTGCGTGTTATCGCTTGATAAAAATAGTGCATGACCTCCAAGTTGGAACATCCCAACTTCAAAACTCACTCTTGTTCTGGTGCTTGATTTTTCAAATACCATTCCTAAAGTTTGGTTTTTTAGATATTTTTTATTTTTATTCTTTATCTTAAATGCGAGTTTGATAATTTCTAAAATCTCTTCTTTTGTAAAATCTTTCAATGTTAAAAAATGTCTCATATCTTTCTCCCGTTTAAAATTTCTGCTGCTTCTTTGGCATGGTATGTGATGATAATATCTGCTCCAGCTCTTTTAAAACCAAGAAGTGTTTCCATCATAACTCTCTCATAATCTATCAAACCATGTTTTCCTGCTAGCTTAAGCATAGCATATTCTCCGCTTACATTGTAAACAGCTAACGGTAGAAGTGTGTTGTTTTTAATATCTCTAACGATATCCAAGTAGGCAAGGGCTGGTTTAACCATGAGAATATCTGCTCCCTCTTTTTCATCTTCTATCGACTCATTTAGTGCTTCATTTCTATTTGCAGGGTTCATCTGATAACTTCGTCTATCCCCAAAACTTGGGCTACTCTCCGCTACATCACGAAATGGTCCATAGTAAGCAGAGGCAAACTTAGTAGAGTAGCTCATGATTGGAAGGTTAATAAAACCTGCATCATCAAGAGCTACTCTGATGGCTGTTATCATACCATCCATCATGCCACTTGGTGCAATCATATCAACGCCAGCTTTGGCATGGTGGACTGCTTGTTCCCCTAAAATTTCCAAGGTTGCATCATTGTTTACCGTCTCATTTTCAATATCTAAAATTCCACAATGTCCATGGTCTGTATATTCGCAAAAACATAAATCACTCGTTACAAACATATCAGGATGTGCTTCTTTTATAGTTTTAATACTCTTTGCAATGATTCCATGTTCGCATAATGCATCACTACCAACACTATCTTTAACATCCGGAATTCCAAATAAGATAATGCTGTAAAGCCCTAACTTTTTAAGCGTTTCGCACTCTTTTAAAATCTCATCGATACTCATCTGAAAAACACCAGGCATAGAGCCAATCTCTTTTTTAAATCCCTTTCCCTCTTTTATAAAAAGTGGGTAGATAAAATCATCGGTTGTTAATTTTGTTTCGGTTACTAAATCTCTAAGTTTTGAATTTAATCTGACTCTTCTGAATCTTTTAAACATTCTCTATCCTCTTGTGTGATAAAATATTATTTATTTATAAAAAAAGCTAATATTATAGCATAATTTGGAAAGAGAAACATATGAATATAGAGACCTCCGAAATAGCACAACTGCCAAGCCGTTTTGGAACATTTAAAATACAGACATTTAAAGAGGGACATAAAGAACATCTTGTCATTTTTAAAGAGCCACTTTCAGATACTCCAGTCGTAAGAGTTCACAGCGAATGCTTAACCGGAGATGCGATAGGAAGCCTAAAATGCGACTGTCGTGACCAGTTAGAGTATGCACTTCAAGAGATTGAAGAGCACAACGGCATGGTTATTTACCTTAGACAAGAGGGTAGAAACATTGGGCTTTTAAATAAGGTCAATGCTTATGCACTCCAAGACAAAGGTCTAGATACAGTTGAGGCAAATCATCAGTTGGGATTTAATGCAGATGAGAGAAGTTATGAGATTGTCGAGTATATTTTGGACTATTTTGGGATTAAAAAGATAAAGCTTTTGACAAATAACCCTAAGAAAATTGAGAGTTTAGAGGGTATTGAGATAGTTGAGAGGTTACCTATCGTAACACTCTCCAATAAACATAATGAAGATTATCTAAAAACCAAAAAAGCCAAAATGGGACACCTGCTTTAATCTTAGGTTCTAAATTGATCCAATGAGACAATTAAATCTTTAGCCAAGTGATTAATGTCTTGTGTTGTTTTTTCTACATTTTTGACATTATCATTGTTCTCTTTTGAGATGGAGTTTATCTCTTCCATATGTTTCATAAAATTGCCCATCATTTCAGCCGATTTGTTTATGGCACCTGTTGTATTGTCTACATTATGAGAGGTTTCTGACATTGTGAGACTTACATCTTCTATCTCTTCTTGGATTTGTGAGGTATTAACTGATAAGTTTTCGATGTTTTTAACATTTCTGTTCATTTCGCCACTAGCATCTAGGATTGCTTGTACGATAACACTAATGGTAGCGTTTATTTCAGTAAGTGATTTTTGTGTTCTTTCAGCAAGTTGTCTTACTTCATCTGCAACTACTGCAAAACCTCGTCCATGTTCTCCAGCTCGAGCTGCTTCTATTGCAGCATTTAGTGCAAGTAGGTTGGTTTGGTCTGCGATATCGCCGATGACAGTTAAGACGCCTTTGACTTGCTCTGCATCTGAGCTTAATTGATTTAATTTTCCTGCTATTTCAAATTCTGCATGTGAATTTTCTTGAATTTGGTTTATTGTGTTTAGGATGATTTCTTTTGTATTTTCAAGTTTTCTGCTTGCTTGAGTCATGTTTTCTTTTGATTGGTTCGCTTCATGTGCTGAGTCTAAGAGAATGGTTTGCAATTCATTTGCATTTGTTGAGGTAATGGATACTATATCTGCTTCTTTAGCAATATTTGTCGTAATTTCTTCAAAAGTGTGTGAAAGTATATTTGAAGCTCTTTGATTTTCTCCTGCACCATTTTTTGCAGTTGAGAGTGTTTCTCTAAGACTATTGATGAGATCTTGTAAAGAGTGTTGAATTTGTGAAAACTCATCTTTGCTATCTGTTTCTATATCAATAGTAAAATCTTTTGATTTTGCCAATGCTGTAATGGTTGTGTTTAGTGATGCAATTTTTTTATCGATACTAATTGCAATTGCCCTTGTTAGAAAAAGCATTAGTAATATTGCTCCAAGCCCCATGATAGAATCAAATACTAGTGTTGATTTGATATTTTCAATCTGTTTAGTAATGTTTTGAGCAATTTTGTCATCAATATTTTTCAATATATTGATTTTTTCTGTAATGGTTTTAAACCAATAGACAGAATCCACTCCAAAATTACCTTCTTCGGATCTGATATAAGCAATAGATCTCATCTTTTCAACCTCTTGAATTGAAGGATCTTTCATAAGTGTTTGATAGGTTATGCTCATCTCTTCATTTGCATTATGTAAAAAGCCATCCATGTAACTTTGTTGTTCTGCAACAAGCGTGATAAATTTTTTATAAAAACCGTCTTTAAATTCATTGGCTGCAAAAGTCCCTGTCATGACTGCTCTTTCAATGCCTGCTCTCTCTTTTGACTTTAAAAAACTGGTATAGGCAACAAGAAGTTTTGTAATTTCATTTGAGGGAGAGAGTTTAGCACTTTCTGCAATAATATCCAATATAGAGTTGTTCATTGTTGTATAGTATCCGACAACATCATTTAAGGGAAGGCTCAATGCTGATATTTGTGTTCTTTTACCCGCTAACTGGTCTAATAAACCAATTGTCTTTGTAATCTTTGTTTCTAAATTTTTACTAAAGCCATCACGATTGACTGTTTTTAAAAAGTTATTAAATTCTTGCTTTTTACTATCAGTTAGGTCTCTTTGTTTAGGGAGAATATCGCTAAATTTTACACCTTGACTACCTGTAAATCCAGCACTTGCCCCTCTCTCTTTTTGTGTTTCATGTATAAGGATACTAAGCTTTTTACTAAGCTCTACCAATGATTTTGTATTTTGAATCTGTTTATCAAAAACTATTTGAGTATAGACTTTTGTACCTGCCATGTAGAGTAGGGTTATAAGTGGGATTATCGATAGGATAATCAGTTTTGACTTGATGGTCATGTTGTTCATAAGAACTCCTTGTGAAAAATGACACTAATATATCACTACATTCTATATCGACTTTTTAATATCTTTTTTTAGTTATAATAAAATCATCATGAAAAAATTTAAAACTTATACACACTTACTTTTAAAGTACAACAAAGTCCACCGCTTGTCAGGTTCAAAGAATGAACAAGATGTTGAGAAAAATATCGAAGATTCACTCTATCCGATAAATTTTATAGATTTCCAAAAGATAAAAAAGGTAGTAGATATTGGAACGGGGGCTGGATTTCCAGGGATGATACTTGCAATTGCACTTCCTGAAGTTCATTTTACATTAGTTGAGCCTTTAATGAAACGGACTGCTTTTTTGCATCTAGTAAAATCTACTTATGGTTTACAAAATGTCGATATAATAACTGGTCGTATAGAAGATGTTGAGGCTTTTGAAGCTGATTTGATTACCTCTCGTGCTGTGGCAAAGACAGAGTTTTTGATTGGCTTAGCGGATAACTTTATCGGTAAAAAGACGGAAATCCTTTTTTATAAGGGAGAGAATGTTTATGATGAGATTAATGACGACATGGATTATGAAATTATTAAAAGAGAAAAACGAAATTATTTATGGATAAAAGGAATTAAATGATTATAAA
>JAOZKZ010000161.1 GCA_029935075.1 Campylobacterales bacterium | reverse complement strand
GACACTATAAGCCGAACCTTTTAAAAATTTTCTTCTACTTTCTAAAAACATATTCCGCTCCCCTTAACTTAGTGGTAATAATTGTGGTATTATCAGCCATACATGTTTTGCGATGTATAGACCGACTATTGAGATGATAGCTGCAAGTTTAAGCATGCTACCAGAGCTATTTCTTGTTGACATAAATGCTAAAGCAAATGCTGCAAATATCGCTATTTGTCCTAACCAGAACATAAAGTTATATTCGCCGCCAGAGTGCACATAAGCCATAGTCGCTTCAGCTTCTGCTAGTTTCCATGATAAGAAATACTCACCCATATAAACGGTGAACATCATAAATGCAGAAATAGCCATGATAATGCCTAAATCTCTTTTAGCATTTGCACTCCATCTATCACTAAAAAAGCTTAATGTTGCAGCTCCGACTAAAAATGCCGCTAGTGCCATTTGTACAAGTTCAGCAGGTGTTTGCCAAAGCTCTCTTGCACTTGATTGACCCATGATAACTGCAGTATAAAGTGTTACTGGTATCGCTAAAACAGTTGCGATTTTCATCATCTTTTCCCAAAGCTCACCAGTTTCATTTTTAAACATCACTAAAAATGTCATAAAAGCTATAACACCAGTCAATGCAGTGGCAAGCCATGCTCCAACTGTGATAGCTGAAGTCCAATGTGGATGTAAAAAGATATTTATCATTCTAAATGGTTGATGTAAATCTAAAAGTGTAAAAAGTAAAAAGATATTTAAAAATACAAAAGCGATAATTGGTATAATATTTCTAAGACCTTTTAAGTCCATATTGTCTTTGCCATAACGAGCTAAAAGATAAGCTCCAACTAAAATCACACCAGTAGCGATACTTTTCGCCCACATGTTAAGTGTAATCATCCAACCCCATACAACACCAGGAAGTGCAACATCCAAAGTGACTACTGCATGATTTATAATTTGTGCATCTCCAATCATTAGTGTGCTCCTATATGTTTTAAGTGAGTGATGTTGTTAAATAGACCATAACCTTCTGGTCTTTTAGCCGCAAGAGGATTAAGCTGTGCTTGACCACCGCCAACATAAAAATGTTTAGGCATAGTGTTTTTCTCTGGTTTTCGCACTTGAACTCTTTTATCTCTGCTGATATATTTGCTGATATTACTATGAGGATCTTCTAAATCTCCAAAGATATTTGCCTCAACAGGACAGGCAACAACACATGCTGGCATCATACTTGACTCTATACGATGTGCACAGTAAGTACATTTGTCTGCTGTATTTGACTCAGGATCCATATAAATTGCACCGTATGGACATGCCATGATACAACCAGCACAACCGATACATCGGGATTTATCAATATTTACAATACCGTTATCAAGATAATGAAGTGCACTCACTGGGCAAATTCGCTCACATGGAGCACTTTCGCAGTGGTTACATCTTAGTGGTGTAAATGTTCTTGAAGTATCAGGGAAGAGTCCTTGATCAACATACTTAACACGAAGTCGCCAAGAGCTTAGCGGTACATCGTTCTCTACCTTACATGAAACCTCACATGCTTTGCAACCCATGCAAAGGTCAAGGTCTACTAGATAGCCTAATTTCATAAATCCTCCTTGAATATTGTAAAAATAATTTATAAGGAGGATTTTATCATAAAAATCTATAAATAAAACTTATGTGATAGTTCTTTTACCTATAATTTTATATTATAATTACAATTTTACTCAATCTCATTTTGAAAGTCATTTATATTTGAGACAAATTTTACATTGCTAACTTTTAGTTTGTCAAGATTGACTATCATAATCGCTTCGCTATTTGCTTCATTTTTAAAATTTGGAGCTATTTTCTCATCTCTAATTAACATGATTGGATATTTATGTTTTTTTAAATCTGGAAGTGCTGCATATTCAAGGATAAGTGAAGGCATAGGACTGACATCCGCTACAAACTGAATATCTCTTTTTTGCATAAAGTCTTCACTTTGAGTGTTGAAAAACTGTTTTACAAGATGCCCCGTTGCTTTTGTAAAAACAAAGATAACCTTTTTTGTACTCTCTTCAATCTTATGTGCTTTGTCAAACTGGTCGTTAAGTGATAACTCTATGTTTGAGCCTACTGTAAGACCTGGTGCTATTTGACCTTTTTCAATTGTTACTTTTTCATGTGGTGCAACTTCTTTATTTCCACAACCAGAAAGTGTAAGTATTAGAGCTATTGCCCCTGCTGATAAAATGTTTAATTTCATATATTTCCCCTATATTTTAAATTAGGAGTAATTATATCCTAATTTCTTTATTTTTGCCATATAGCTCAACTTCATATCCATCTCAAAACTCTCATTGGTCGGGTATTCATAACCAAATACATCTTTCCAAAGAGAGTGGTCTTCCATGCACATGTAAAAATAGACCTCATTATGCCAAGCACTCAAAGCGTCATAGGCAAATTTGAACATCTCTCTTTTGGTTTCAAGTGGGTAGGAAAATTTACCACTAGCACCTACTAGCGGAAGTTGTAGTATCTTTGTTTTAAAATCCCTTTGGCGGATTTGTTTTAAAACGGGTTTGATAAAGGTAAGTGTTCCAAGTGAGAGAAGTGCAACCTTTTTTGGGTCAAACATCTCTGTAAGTTTTTGAAAAACCTCTCCATATTCTGTTTCCCAATTTTCAATATAAATCATAGGATGAAAATGAAAACCAACTAAATGCCCTTTGTCATGCAACTTTTTTGCAGCATTAAGTCTCTCATCCAATGACGCGGTAAGGTGCTCCTCATGGTCAATAATGATTTGTGGATTTAGTGACCATGTAAAGAGAAGATTTTTAGGTAAGTCATCATGTTCTAAGAAATAGGAGATATTGTCAGATTTGGTTTTAAACTCTAACATGACATTGGGGTGTTTTTTGGCAAATTCTACTAAATTGTCCAGCACTCCAAAACGATTTCCCCACATAAGAGAGTCAGAAGATTGTCCTGTTCCGATGTGGTAAAATTCGTTTGGGTCAAGTACTATGTTTTCTAATTTCTCTTTTAGTGAAGTGTCAAATGTTATCTTTCCATCGTTGTAAAATGATTGGATAGAGCAGTAACTACAGTCAAAGCCACAACTTTCAACTGCATCAAGAGTTAGCAGGTTGCAGCATCTTGTTTTTGGTGAGGCGACTGGGCATAAGCCAAACCCCAAATTTTCTTTTTTTTCAGAGATGAGTTTTATCTTTGGGGCTTTTATCTTTGGTTGATTGAAATGTTTATAATTTGTTGGTGAATTTTGGAGTTTCTGATATGTAGATTTTATTGATTTTAAAATCTCTTTTTTGTTTGCTTTATCTTCCCAAATATCTACAAGTGCTTTTTCTTGCCACATGGATAAATCTATACTGATTTCGACAAGTTGTCTTATCTCTTGATGGGAAAAGTTGTAAAGTTTTATTTTTTGTTTTAAAAAGAGCTGTTCTTCATTAGGAAGCTTTGTAAAATTTGTATGTTCTATTTTTTTGTTAAATTGTATATCTGTCATTAATCAAGATACCAAAGTCATAAGCGATAAAAATATTAAAATGGTTTTTTTCACAATTTCTCCTGTAATCCTGAATTATGCAATAGAGCATTTCATCTAGCATTTGTCATTTACATCATAAATTTCAGGAAAAATCATCGCCTATGCTTTGGCATAAGCTCAAATTTGTCCTAAAATTTCTAATGCAAAGCACAAACACTATATTTCAATGTCTATTGCACAATTCAGGATAATTTTCGCTATTATAACAAAAATTGAGGAGAAAACATGAAAAAGATTATAACAAGTACTATGTTAGCAATAAGCATGTTAACTTTTGGAGCAGGTTGTGCAAATAAAGCATTACCTCAAAGTCGAGTAGGCAGTATTAGTGAATCTTACACAGGTGTGGTTAAAGCGGTTGAAATGGTGCAAGTTAGAGGAGATGGAACATGGACATCTATGCTTGGCATGGTAGCAGGTGGTGTTTTAGGACATCAGATAGGTGGTGGGAGTGGTAAAGATTTGGCAACTATGGGCGGTGCCATGGCTGGTGCAATTGGTGGAGCACAAGCAGATGTTGCAAATGCACAGCGAATTACTATTGAATTTGATAGTGGCAAAACAATTACAACGGTACTCCCAATAGATGGAAATAATCCAAATATATATAGCATTGGAAATCGTGTAACTGTTTTTATCACTAGTGGAAGAGTGACTGAAATTAGGTAGTTATAACAGTCTTGATATTAAATGCTTGAGTTAATCCAAGGTCATCTAGTAATTCAGCGAGCCTTGGGTCACCGATTTTAAGAGATAATTTGATTTTATCTTGCTCTACAAGTTTCATCAGATATCCTATCATAGCTGATGGCATTGCAAAAGAGTCTTTTAGCTCTATTGTAAATGCATCTCCACTTTTAAGTGCATAAGATGAAATAGCCTCTTTTATTTTATTGATATCATTGCTATTTTTTACATTTCCAGCGATTGAAATTGCCCCAGTTAATTTTGTAATATTTTCCATATTTATTGTTCCTTGTTCTGAAATTTTTTGAGTATCACTTTGTTGCCTATGTGGTTATAGTAAAAAGCATCTACCATTTTAGAGGTCATAACTAAACCTCGACCGCTGTAAAGTCCTTTTTTTGAAAACTTGTTTCGCATGATACTTGTATCAAAACCTTTACCTTCATCCCTGACTTCCACTTTAAATGTTTTAGTTTTTGCACTTTCTTTGATATGAGTATTGATAAAAATCTTTTTATGCCCAAAAGTTTTTTCTCTCTCTTGGAGTACATCGTCAAAAGTTCCCTCTTCCATGTATTTACTTTTTTCATCATGGCTAATTTCTAGATTACCATGTTCATAGGCATTGAGTAACATCTCTAGAAAAGCATTGCTCATATAGGCTTCATTTTGAGGGGTAAGTCCATAATCTAAGAGGATTTTTTCCATTTTTTCCACGGCATACTCTAGTTGATCTTGACGACTTTTGATAGAAAATTGTTCAATTGAACAATTTTTACAAATCTCTTTTTCAATGTACAAAAATGTCATATCATCATCAAATGTTTCAACTCTCTTTTGTGCAGTATTCAAAAACTCTTTATAGTTCGATGCCTCGCAAAAATCTCT
>JAOZKZ010000160.1 GCA_029935075.1 Campylobacterales bacterium | reverse complement strand
GGTGGTTGGATACTTCATAGTTATTCACGAGGAGTTTTAACTATCTTTGTTTTAGTGCTTTGTGCAGTTTGGTTTTGGTGGATAACAAAGCTTAGAAACCCAGGACACAGAGGAAATGTTTATATGGAATTTGATAAATACTCAAGAGAAAAAGTTGCTGCTATGAGTGAAACCATGGATGGTATAGTTGAACATTATGCAAACGAAACTGAGGGTATCATCGTTGTAAAATATGACAAAGATACAGCAAACGAAGATGACATAAGAGCTTATTTGGTCAAATAACTCTTGGTCTATCTCTCCCTATTTGGCATTTCACTTCTGGCAGCAACTCTTCTGCCAATGGGAAGTGAAGCACTTTTACTTTATGATTTATCTCTTGGTTACAATCCTACTTTGCTCATACTCTTTGCTACTATTGGAAATACTCTAGGTTCTATCATCAACTATTTTCTAGGCTACAAAGGTATTGATTTTTTAACACAAAAAAAATATGCAAATCCAAAACAACTTAAAACGGCAACAACTACATTTAAAAAATATGGAGCCTACTCTTTACTCCTCTCATGGATGCCAATCATAGGCGATCCTATCACATTTGTAGCAGGTGTTTTAAAGTATAATTTGAAGAAGTTTGTAGTGGTAGTTTTTATAGCAAAAGGAGTGAGATATATCGTGGTAAGCCTGCTTGTTTAGCAGACTTTAACCAGCTATTGAAAAGTTTGACAATCGCTTAATTTTCCACCTTGAAGACCTCGTTTAAACCATGTCATACGCTGTTTTGAACTTCCGTGGGTAAACGCATCTGGTTGAACATAACCTGTTGCTTGTTTTTGAAGTCTATCATCACCTATAGAGTTTGCAGCATTGAAAGCTTCATCGATATCTCCAGATTCTAACATACCAAATAGTTTATGTGCATGGTTTGTCCAAATACCAGCATAACAATCCGCTTGTAATTCAACTTTTACTTGAAGTTGATTTGAACCCGTTTTTCCGTATGCATGTTTTGCTTTTTCCACCTCTTCAAGTGTACCTTGAAGATTTTGAATATGATGCCCTACTTCATGAGCTAGGATATACGCTTGTGCAAAATCTCCACTAGCTCCAAACTTTTGTCTAAGCTCATCAAAAAAACCAAGATCTAAATAAACCGTTTGGTCAGCAGGACAGTAAAAAGGTCCAACTTGTGAATTTGCTTTGCCACAAGCACTTCGAGTCTCTCCACGGTAAAGTACCATTTTCGGCTCTTTATATTTGTAACCCGCTTGGGCAAAAACACGATTCCATACCTCTTCGGTATCCGCAAGTACTGTAGCAACAAAAGCAGCGGTTTCATCATCTGCTCTTTGATCTTTTACCTCTGTAAAACTTGAACTTTGACCTACTAAAGAGAGTGGGTTAAATCCACTCATATAAGCAACTGCACCAAGTCCAACAACTGCTAAACCAAGTTTACTTTTGAGTAGTGGTTTAATCAGAGGAAATATAAAAAATAGTGTTTGCATAGAGGGCATTTGAAAACCTCCACCACCACTACTACTACTACTGCTTCTTCTATCATCTACATTTTTACTCTGTCTTCTGTTTTTCCATTTCATTTTTATACCTTATAAAATTATTCTATTTATTTTAACAAATGTTGGTTAAAAATGACTCATAAATGATACTCTATCTAAAATATATAAGTAATTTTTTATATCTTTAACTATTTAAATCTATTTTACTTAAATTAAAGTTATTATGATAATATAATCCGAAAATAAAAGATAACGAGGGAAAATGAAGAAAATATTGCTTATTTTAGTTCTATTAATTAGTCCAGTTTTTTCCCAAGTTGCTATGGTGAAAACTATAAAAAATGATGTACAAGTAAAAAGAGCTTACGATATTTTTACTGTTAAGGTTGGTTTTGTACTAAATGAAGATGACATCTTAATAACAGGCAAAGATAGTAGTGTAGGAATAATTTTTACAGATGGTACAAGATTGTCATTGGATGCAAAAAGTCATATAGTAATTGAAAAATATATTTATGACCCTGAGCAAAACAATTTTGCATTTGATTTGAATATGACAAAAGGCAAAGCATTGTTCGAATCTGGAAAATTTGGAATTATGGCTCCTCAAAAAGTTAAGTTTAAAGTTCCAAATGGAATCATAGGCATAGACGGCACAAAATTTTATGTAGATATAAAGTAAATTATGGAAGATTTTATACTCATTTCTCTAGCTTTTGTTGTTTTTTTGGCTATATATCCAACTGAAAAAAAACCATCTACGGACAAAGTAGCGATAGTACTTGGCGATAAAAGTGGCAAAAAAAATGCCATCACAATAGGGTCGTTAAAAATTGATAAACCACTAACTCAAGTAAAGATAAAAAAAGATGGAAGACTTTCTAAACCTATTAAAATCTCAGAAAAAGAGTTAAATGCAACTTTTGGAAATGTCATAAATGCAATTCCACAAAAAACATTCTCTACAAATATCTTTTTTACAAGTGGCATAAGGCTTACTGATGAATATATGATAAAAATATTTCAGATAAAAAATGAGATAAAAAGAAGACAACCATGTGAAGTTGATATCGTAGGGCATAGTGATACTAAAGGCGACAAAGATAAAAATCTCATCATCTCAAAAAAGAGAGCAGAGCTTATCAAAATACTACTAGATGCAACAAAGGTAGATATAAAAAGTATCAATATCAGAGCCTTAGGAGAGTCTAACCAACTAATTGCTACAAAAGATAATATTAGTGAGTTAAAAAATAGAAGAGTAGAAGTTATCATAAAATGAGTTTTAAAACTTCCAAGCTATACCTTATGGTTGTCCTAACAGCTCTATTTTACTTTTGGATATACAATAGTCCTTATATAAAGTATTTTGACTACAAAGTTTATGACTTTTTATCACAAAAACTAGATATGAAAAAAAATGAAAAAAACATCATAACTCCATCTGTTGTTATCGTAGAAATTGATAAAAAAAGTATAGATGCACTTGGTCAATGGCCATGGTCAAGGCTAATAACCGCAAATCTTATCAATAAGATAAACAACGCTCACCCCTCTTCCATAGGGTTAAATATGATGTTCAGGCAAGTTGATAAAAGCTCCATCATCTCAATGCAAAAATTTTATAAAAACTACATGGGATTTGATTTAAAAGTAGAAGGCATGGATAAAAAACTTTTTGATAATGATAAGATTTTTGCTGATACTTTGAAAGGCTCTAAAACTATTTTACCAGTTTTTATGCAAGAAGCATTAGAGACAAAACCTTACTGTGACCCAACCTCAATCTATAACAGTTCATTAAAAAATGCTCAAACCACATACATAGCAGCTTCCATGTTGTGTAACATTGATCAAATTCATAAGGTAAGTCACTCTTTTGGATTTATCAATACAAAAATTGACAAAGATGGGGTTTTAAGAAGGTCTCCACTTTTTATGCAATATAAAGATATAATAGTGCCTGCATTTTCCTTGACAAATCTATTGGCAATTGATAAAAATATAGAGTTCCCATCTTTAAAAACTGTTAAAATATTAGGACACAAGGTTCACACCAATAGTGCATCTGAAGTACTCCTATCCTTTTATAAATCAAGTTGGTATAAACGAATATCTGCGATAGATATATTAGAAGATAAAATCCCCAAAGAACAACTCTTAGGCAAAATTGTCTTAGTAGGGACCTCTTTGATAGGAGATAACAACAAACATATCGTCTCCACAGGAGAGATGCTAAATGGTACAGATATATCTGCCACTATAATTGAAAATATTTTAAATGACCATCTCATTTGGCAACCAGATATTTTAAAGATTGTCAATACAATTTTAGCTTTTTTTATTTCAATCATTGCCATCATCTTAATTCGTAAATATGCCCATTTTAAATTGGCAATATTTTACATTTTAGTTTTTTCAATATCTTTTTTAATCATGTTTATATCTTTTCAATACGGTATCTGCATAAGCATCTCATATTTTTGGATTCCTCTGATTATGCATTTTGCAATCCTAAATCTTGCTGTGCTATACCTAAACGATAAGGAACAAAAAAGCTACTATCAAGAACTCTCCAACTCTCACTCAGCTGCACTAGAGAGTATGGTTTTAGTAGCAGGAACTAAAGATTTTGAAACAGGAGCTCATCTGACCCGAACAAAAGAGTATATGAAACTACTTGCTGAACATATGAAAGAGCATGTGGTATATAGCGATACATTAACCCAAGAGTTTATAGATACAATCTACCATGCATCTCCCCTACACGATATAGGAAAAGTAGGCATACCAGATGCAATATTACAAAAGCCTGGTAAACTTAATGAGGATGAGTTCAACACTATGAAAAATCATCCAGAAATAGGTATGAAAATCATAAAAGATGCAATGAACTCTTATGATAAAAACAGTTTTTTACAAATCGCATATAATATCACCTTCTATCACCATGAGAAATGGGATGGTAGTGGTTATCCAATAGGTTTAAAAGAGAAAGATATTCCTCTTGAAGCAAGGCTTATGGCACTTGTTGATGTATATGATGCTCTCATAAGCAAGCGTTGTTACAAAGATGCATACAGTTATGAAAAAGCAGAAAACATCATCATAGAAGGATCTGGAAAACACTTTGACCCAAAAATTGTTAAGGCATTTGAGCAACTAAAAGATGAGTTTAAAGAGATAGCGGAAAACAATAAATAACTAATCCAACTCTTTGTACTTGTCCTGTATCTTATCCAATGCTTCACTAGAAACTTCAAGTCGTTCAAATAATGCATCTATCTCGACATTTATCTTTGAAACTTTTTGAGATAGCTCCATAATAGCTGAGTTATCTCCAGCATTTGAAGCCTCTTGTAGTTTTTCATTTTCTACACTCACGGCTTCCTCAAGCTCTATGATTTTCTCTTCACAATAATGTAGCTCTTTTTTATGAGGTGCTAACTCTTTACTTCTTGATTGAACAAGTTGGGCTCGTAATTTTTTCTGTTCTTTTTGATTTATCTTTGGTTTCTCTTTTTTTATAGGTTCTATTTCGCCCTCCTCTTCCCAACCAATCTTCTCTAAAAAGTCATCATAATTTCCATCAAAATAAGTAGCCCCACCTTTATGAAATATAACAAGAGAATCAGCAAGTCTTCG
>JAOZKZ010000031.1 GCA_029935075.1 Campylobacterales bacterium | reverse complement strand
GGGATTAGTAGACCATGTGTTAAACATAACTACCTTGTAAAAGATGTTAAAGATTTACCACGAATTTTAAAAGAGGCATTTTACATCGCAAGAAGTGGACGACCAGGACCAGTTCATGTTGATATACCAAAAGATGTCACAGCACAGATGGGTACTTTTGAGTATCCAAAAGAGATAACACTTAAAACTTATAAGCCACACTACAAAGGTAGTATCAAACAAATTAAAAAAGCAATTGAGGCGATAAGCCGTGCTAAAAAACCTATCCTTTATCTAGGAGGAGGAATTATAAGCTCAGGTGCTTCTGATTTGGTTCGTGAATTTGCAAAGATGACAGGAATTCCAGCGGTTGAAACGCTTATGGCTCGTGGTGTTTTAGGACATGAGAATCCATTGCTTTTAGGAATGTTAGGGATGCATGGAAGTTATGCTTCAAACATGGCCATGAGTGAAGCAGATCTGATGATAGCACTTGGACCAAGATTTGATGATAGGGTAACGGGACGACTTGATGAATTTGCTAAACATGCAAAGATTATCCATGTAGATATCGACCCTAGTAGTATCGGAAAACTTGTTGATGTTGATTATCCTATCGTTGGGGATTTAACCAATGTTGTTACTGAGATGATCGAGTTGGCAAAAGATAAAATTGATCCAACTGCTTATGAAGGTTGGAGAACACTTTTAAATCGATATAACGAAATTCATCCTTTAGGTTACAAAGAGGATTCCGACAAGCTAAAACCTCAATGGGTAATCGAGCGAGTTGGAGAACTTTTAGGCGAAAAAGCACTTATTTCTACAGATGTTGGTCAACATCAAATGTGGACAGCACAATTTTATCCCTTCTCGTTTCCAAGACAATTTATGACAAGTGGTGGACTTGGAACTATGGGGTTTGGTTTTCCAGCTGCGATGGGTGTACATGAAGCATTCCCAGACAAAGTGAGTGTAAACTTTACGGGAGATGGCTCAATCTTGATGAACATTCAAGAGCTTATGACAGCGGTTGAACATAAAATACCTGTTATCAATATCATCTTAAATAATAACTTTTTAGGAATGGTACGTCAATGGCAAACTTTCTTTTACGATAAAAGATATGCTGAGACTGATTTGAGTGTACAGCCTGACTTTGTTAAGCTTAGTGAGAGTTTTGGTGGTATTGGATATAGAGTTACAACCAAAGAAGAGTTTGATGCAGCACTTAAAGATGCGGTAGAGAAAAAAACAGTTTGTATGATAGATGTTGTAGTTGATAGATTGGAAAATGTTTTGCCAATGGTTCCTGCTGGTGGAACGCTTTATAACATGATGTTAGAATATAAGGAAGAGTCATGAATGAAATCAGAAAAGTAATCTCTGTAATTGTGATAAATGAAGATGGTGTACTTTCTCGTATTTCAGGGCTTTTTGCAGGTCGTGGTTATAATATTGAGTCACTTACTGTTGCACCTATTCCTGATACGGAGTATTCACGATTTACTATTGTAACCAATGGTAGTCCAAGAGTATTAGAGCAAATTACAAAACAACTTCATAAACTCATCCCTACTTACAAAGTAATTGAGAGTCAAGATGTAGTTGAAAAAGAGATGGCATTGATAAAAATTCCACTAGAGGGAAATCTCAGTGGGTTAGATGCGATTTTAAAAGGTTATAACGGTATTGTTGCAAACTCAACAGATGATTCATTGATTTTGATGGCGGTGGATGATTCAGATAGAATTACAAATTTTCTAAAAATTATCAAAAAGTTTAAACCATCAGAAGTAGTTAGAGGCGGTTCAGTCTCTATGGAGAAGTAATGAAACTGAGTGTGTTAACTAAAGCGTTGGAAATCCCCTATAGTGGAGAAGATTTTGAAGTTATAGCGATTAACACACTCCAAGACGCATCTGCTGATGAAATATCATTTTTAGATAATAAAAAGTATATCGATACTTTAAAAGAGACAAAAGCAGGTGCGGTTTTTATAAAAGAAGAATTTGTCCCTCTTTTACCTGCTGGAGTTGAGCCAATTGTCAGTAAAAACCCATATCTTAGCATGGCATATGCTAGTAAATATTTTGCATTTGATTTGATAAGGAAAACTTCTGCATCTAAAATTTCTAAAAGTGCAATAATACAAGAAAATGTCCATATCGGAAATGGTGTGAACATTGAAGATAATGTTACTATCTTAGCAAATGCCTTTATTGGTGAAGAAGTTACAATAGGCGAGGGGAGTATCATTTATCCCAATGTTACAATTTACAACGATGCAAAAATTGGAAAAAACTGCACCATTCATGCCAATACAGTGATAGGTAGTGACGGATTTGGATACGCACATACCGCAGAGGGTGCACATGTCAAAATTTATCATAATGGGAAAGTAGTCCTTGAAGACAATGTCGAAATAGGAGCAAATAGTTGTGTTGATCGTGCAGTATTTGCTCAAACGCTTATCAAAGAGGGAACAAAGATTGATAATCTTGTTCAAATTGGACACAATGTAGAGATTGGAAGTAGATGTATTTTGGTTTCACAAAGTGGTCTTTCAGGCTCTACGAAACTTGGAAGAAATGTTGTCATGGGTGGACAGAGTGCCGCAGCAGGACACTTGGAAATTGGAGATTTTACAACAATTGCCGCACGAGGTGGTGTTACAAAGTCTATCAAAGGTGGAGAGGTTTATAGTGGGTTCCCACTACTTAAACATAAAGATTGGCTAAAACTTCAAGCAAAAATATCGAAGTTTTTTAATAAATAATAATATACACAAGGAAAATATAATCATGAGTGGACAAAACACACTTTTAAAATCATTTACGCTAGCAGGAACAAAAGAGGGTACAATTTCTGTATCAAGTATCGAAGAACCATATGGTAAAGGGTCACATTCAGTTGTAAGTATCGGGATTTCTTTAAAGGGAAATATTGATGAGCCCGATTGGAAAGCACATATTCCATATGAAAATTTGGATGATTTAATTGACGCATTGATGGAAGCTAGAGGCACAAAGTAAAAATTAAAGACAACAAAGTAAAAATTAAGTTATATTTTAGTAGTATTCGCGACTAAAATATAGTAATAAAACTAAGGAAAACGTATGAAAAGAACATTTCAACCGCATAACACACCGAAAAAAAGAACGCACGGCTTTAGAGCTAGAATGAAGACTAAAAATGGTCAAAGAGTGATCAACAGAAGAAGAGCTAAGGGTAGAAAAAGATTAGCAGTTTAAAAAACTACAAAAGTCTTAAAAACTCAAAACAGTTTAACTACTTTTACAACAATAGCAAACGCATACACACAAGTTTTGCTATTGTTTTCTACAAAAAGATGAATCAAAATCAGACAGGTTTTACCGCTAGCAAGAAAATTGGTAATGCAGTAAAGCGTAATTTTGCAAAAAGACGCTTACGGGCACTCTTTTCTGAAGTATCAGATAACTTAACAGAGGGAACTTATGTTTTTGTTGCTAAAAAAGAGATACTTGACATTGAGTTTACAAAGCTTCAAAATGATTTAAGGCATGCACTGAAAAGGGTAGGGGCATTACAAAATGGTCAGAAAATTAGCTCTTAAATTTTTAGGAATTTATCAGAGATTTTTTACACTTTTAGGATTTGGTAGTTGTCGATTTTATCCTACATGTTCAGAATATGCAAAGTGGCAGTTTCAAAAAAATAGTATTTTTAAAGCTTTTTGGTTCTCGCTACTCAGAATATTAAGGTGTAATCAACTCTTTATAGGCGGAATTGACTATCCAATTGTAAAAAAGAACTTAAATTGTAATAAAGTTTGTACTTATAACGAAAATAAAAACAGTTTTATTGTAGAATTTTGGCTCGTTCCAAAAGAGGATGATAAATACTATCTAGTTAAAACATTTGACACGAAGTCAAATCCTAGAAAGAAGATATAAAGGACTATATATTGATTGACAACATGAGCCAACAACAGAGGATGATATTAGCATTAGTGCTAAGCTTCATATTTTTTATCGGATACGATTTTTTAATGCCAAAACCACAAAAGGTTTCACAAGAACAAAATCACACTTCGAATATTTCAACAACAACCGCAGCACAAAGTACAGCAGCACCCATAGCCAATACAAACACAGCTGTTCCGCAACAACAAAGTCACGCACCGCAAGTTGCAGCACCTGTAGTTGCTAAACAATCTACAACTATTGCAACCGTTACTGGAAAAGATTTTGAACTTACTATTGATGAGTTAGGAAGAATTTCTAGATATGATGTGTTAATTGAACGATTTAAAGAAGAGGGTAGTTATCCAAACTTAATTTCAGACCAATCTGACCTTAAACCACTTGAAATTCGTTTTAAAGATCCCAACTTAAATAGTGAAGCATTTTCAAAAGCTTACAGTAGTGATAGTAGTGATGTAACACTTGATGGCAGTTCTAAGACAGTTATTTTGACTCAAAAACTCTCAACTACTGAAGTTACTAAAAAGATTACATTTAACGCAGATGGAACTTATAATATAACAGTATCACTTTCTGCTCCATATGACTATTTTATAAGTCCAGGTACTCGTCCTGATGTAGCTGCTGACATGTACACCTTTAAAGGGACACTGATTCAAAAATCAGATGGTACTACGGATACTATTGAAGATGGTGATGGCGAGGGCAATGAAGTGTTCATGGGTGCGAGTATCCTAGCTTCAAGTGATAAGTATTATACGACAGCACTTTATAGTTTTGACGATAGATTTAATATCTTTATGTCAAAAGATGCTGAAGATAACCCGTTAGGATTTATAAAAGGTACACAAAACCTTACGGTAAATGGTTATATTGGACCAAAAGAGTATGATAAATTAAATGCAATTGATCCACAAATGACAAATGTCATTGAGTATGGATTTTTTACATTTTTGGCAAAGCCTGTATTTCTATTTTTAAAATATATCCACTCAGTTCTTGGAAACTGGGGTTGGTCAATTGTAGCTGTTACCCTTATTATCAGATTTATCCTCTACCCTTTGACTTACAAAGGTATGGTTTCTATGAACAGACTCAAAGAGCTTTCACCAAAAATTAAAGAGATTCAAAAGCAGTACAAGGGTGAACCGCAAAAGATGAATGCAAAAATGATGGAGTTATACAAAAAGCATAACGCCAATCCAATGGGTGGTTGTTTGCCGATGATCATGCAAATTCCTGTATTTTTTGCAATCTATCGTGTGCTTTTAAACTCAATCGAGTTAAAACATGCTGAGTGGATTGGTTGGTATCATGATCTTTCAGTTATGGATCCTTACTATGTTTTACCAGTTTTAATGGGTGCTTCTATGTTTTGGCAACAAAGAATTACACCAACAAACTTCACAGATCCAATGCAAGAAAAAATTATGAAGTTTTTACCACTTATATTTACTTTCTTCTTCGTAACATTTCCAGCAGGTCTAACACTTTACTGGTTTACAAATAACCTGTTCTCAGTTGCACAGCAATACTATGTAAACTCAATTTTTGCAAAAGAGAAGGCGAGAAAGGAAGCCACATGATAGAGATAACAGCAAAGACATTAGAAGAGGCATATACTAAAGCTTCAACTGATCTTAATGCTTCTATTATTGATTTAGATATTGAAATTATTCAAAATGCAAGTAGTGGGTTTTTGGGAATGTTTTCAAAACCTGCAATTATCAATGTATGGATAAAAGGTGCTCCAAGAACTAAAGCAGTAGAAAAAAATAATCGTCAATCTGACAAAGTAAATAGTGCGTCCAAAAAAAGTGCTGCAAATCTACCAGAGAAGCGTAGAACTGAAGACACTAAAGAAAACAATAAAATAAAGTATGAAATCAAAGAAGGTGTAAATAAGCTTCTTGATGCAAGTTGTTTTAATGTAAATCTAGTA
This sequence comes from Campylobacterales bacterium, assembly GCA_029935075.1. Classification (GTDB taxonomy): domain Bacteria; phylum Campylobacterota; class Campylobacteria; order Campylobacterales; family QNZT01; genus SZUA-1433. The sequence continues at coordinate 9,959 of JAOZKZ010000031.1, read as the reverse complement.
GAACTTAGAGTTGATGATGAAGAGGTTTATATCAAGCTTGACGGTGAAGATGTAGCACTTATGATTGGTAAAGAAGGCTATCGATATAAAGCACTCTCTTACATACTTCATAATTGGATTAAAATCAAATATAATCTCAATATTTCACTTGAAATTGCTGAGTTTCTTAAAAATCAAGAAGAGATGATTCATAAATATCTCATAGGAATCAAAGAGAAAATTGATAATAATGGAAAGGCACAAACAAAACCTTTAGATGGGATTTTAGTAAAAATTGCTCTTGGTGAACTTCGAGCTGTTTATCCTGAAAAATATGTTGCGATAAGAACTTTGCGAGATGGCAGAAAAATTGTCATAGTCAATGAGTTCAAAAGGAAAGAGAAATAAACAGTACCATTTGTGCAATTAGTACAGCCCACGGAGTAGGGGGGATTTCAATCGTAAGACTTAGCGGTTCTCTCTCTCTTGAAATCGTAAAAAAGCTTACAAAAAAATCCTCTTTCAAACCTCGATATGCCACACTTTCAAATATTTATACAGACAAAGATGAAATCATTGATGAATCAATCATAATCTATTTTAAAGCACCACATAGTTTTACATGTGAAGATGTGATAGAGTTTCAATGTCATGGCGGTATGATAAGTTCAAGTCAAATTATAGATGCATGTTTGAAAGAGGGTGCAATACTTGCTAGTGCTGGAGAGTTTACCAAAAGAGCAGTATTAAACGGTAGGATTGACTTAACTAGGGCAGAAGCGGCTGCAAAATTAATCGAGAGTAAAAGTATCGATGCTGCTAAAATACTTTCACGACAATTAACGGGAGAGTTACAAGAATTTGTAGATACCCTTCGCGATGAACTGATAGAAATTCTTGCCTTTGTAGAAGTCAATATCGATTATGCAGAAGAAGATTTACCAACTGACTTACAGCAACAGATAAAACAAAGATTATTAAAGATTCAAGACTTATTGCAAAATACCTATGAGGGTTCAAAAAGTAGAGAGGGGCTTATTGATGGATTTAAAGTCTCGATCATCGGTAAGCCCAATGTTGGAAAGAGCTCACTATTAAACGCCCTTTTGAGGTATGATAGAGCTATTATTAGTGAAATTGCAGGTACCACTCGTGATACCATTGAAGAGAGTCTAAAGATTGGTACGCATCTTGTGAAATTTGTAGATACCGCAGGCATTAGAGAATCTAGGGATACTATAGAAAAGATAGGCATAGAGCGTTCAATTAGTGCAATTGAGAGTTCTGATATCGTTATAGGACTGTTTGATGGAAGTCAAGCAAAAGATAGTGATGATATAAACATTATTGAACTGCTAAGTACCTTTAAAGATTCAAAAGAGATAATTGTTGCGGTTAATAAAAATGACTTGGAATCAAAGTTTGAAATACAATCGCTAGAAACATTTGAACCTCTTAGCTTCTCATGCAAAAATGATATAAAAGTAATTATGAATAAACTTGAAATATTTCTAGATCAAAAAAGTAGTGCTGATGATTTGATTCTTATCAGTAAAAGACAAATTGATGCCGCTGAACAAGCTTTAGCTCATATAGATGATTCATTTACTTTTTTAGAAGATGGAGAATTAGAGCTATTTGCCTACAACATGAATGAGGCTATACACTATATCGCTTCCATAACAACTCTTTTTGAGAGAGATGAGATATTGGACAAGATGTTTGGTAGTTTCTGTTTGGGGAAATAATAAAGCAAAAACTCTATCTTGGTTAACATAATATATATTCTCTTGAAAATATGTGGATAATTCTATTACTCTTCTAATAACTTATTTTGTTCCTTTTTATGATAAACACCATCAAGCTCTTTTAACTCTCTTGATCTGTTGATAAGATTACCTTTTCCCGTACTAAGCTTTTTAAATGCATCTTCATAGCTACTATGAGCTTTTGCAAGCGATTTCTCAACCAAAAGCATCTCATCAACAAAGGAGACAAACTTATCATGCATATCTCCAGCTTTTTTTGCAATCATCTGTGCATTTTTATTTTGATACTCATAACGCCAACTATTTTGTATGGTTCTAAGGACGGCTAATAGTGTTGATGGAGAAACTAAAATGATGTTTTGGTTATAAGCTCTCTCATAAAGTGTTCGATCTTTTTCCACAGCCAATAAAAAAGCTGATTCTATAGGGATAAACATCAATACAAAATCAAGAGTATTAATGCTAGGTATATCTTGATAGCGTTTACTGCTAAGTTGTTTTATATGATTGTTGATTGAGTAGAGATGACTTAATAGATTCTCTTCTCTATCATCGGGGTCTTCACTAACATGATAGCGCTCATAAGAGACAAGAGAAAGTTTAGAATCAATAATAATATCTTTTTTATCCGGAAGATGCACAATAACATCTGGTCGAAGTTTTTCACCGACAACTCCATTAAACTCTTTTTGAATTTCATACTCTCTATCTTTTTTTAAGCCTGAACTCTCCAAAACTCGCTCTAAGATATACTCACCCCAATCTCCTTGTATCTTGTTATCTCCTCTCAAAGCATTGGTTAAATTAGTTGCATCATCTGAAATTTTTTGATTTAAGGTTTGAAGTTTTTCTATCTCTTTGATTAATGAAAAACGCTCTTTACTTTCATCATGGTAGTAAGTTTCAATTTTTTGATTAAAAGCATTAATATTATCTTTAAAGGGTTGTAAAATTTGTGTTAGATTGGTTTGATTCTCTAATACTATCTTTTTACTATTTTTTTCAAGTATAGAGTTGGCTATATTTTCAAATTGTTCTTTGAGTTGTAGATTTGTATTTTGAATATTATCTATCTTCTCTTGGGCTACTGCATGTTCAATTTTAACAGCTTGATATGCCTCTATAACCGCCCTACTCTCTTTCTCCTTTTGAAGATAATATCGCCAAAAAAGTACAAAACCTATTAGCAAAGCCGTTAAAAATCCGATAAAATAGTTTAAATAAAAATCATCCATACAAATAGTATAGGATAATTTTCATCAAGTTCTAAATTATATTTCAAATTGAAATATAATAAGCACGGTTTAGCTGTGCGTGAGCTTTCTACTGAAGAAAACTTAGTGTTAGCGTAGCAAAAGGGACTTGTTCCTTTTGCGTATTCAAATTAAAATGGCCAAGCACTTTGTACCATTCTAGTTCCCCATGGTCGTCTTGTTGCCTCTTTTATATCACCTTCGGTCTCATAATGGATTTTTGCATCTGCAATATATTTTGAATTTATTGTATTTGTTTGGTCGATATCATAAGGTCTTATCACACCGCTAATTCGTATCATCTGCTTAGTCCCATTTAACAAAAGTGACCTACTTCCATCTATAAAATAATTTCCATTATTTAACACTTTAACAACACGGGCACTTATAGTTGTGTTAAATTTTTCATTTCTTGATTGTGTTCCAGAACCGCTAAAATTGCTATTTGAATTGGTTTTAAACCCTATATCTGTTAATCCATTCATAGTTTTAGCAATTGAGCTAGCAATTCCACCGTTACCAGAACCAGCAAATACACCTCCACCCATGTTGTTGATCGAAGAGTCTGTTATCTTTTTATTACCTTGTGAGGATTGAAAAGTATTTTCACTTATCACTACGGTTACCAAATCATTAACCATCATCGCTTTTTTATCTGAAAATAGTGGATTTGCTCCACGACCATAGATACTACCTTCATATTGTCTGTCATTATGCGTTGATATGTTACCTGTTGCACAACTTGTTTGGTCCATATATGAAGGACCTTTCATAGACATAATTGGCTCCACTTGATGGGTTGTACAGCCTGTAAATATCGCAACATTGAGCACTGACATTAAAACTATTATATTTTTCACAGAAGTTTCCTATATTTTTTGTTATAATCTAGCAAATTTTGTTCCAAAGGGATTACATGAGTCAAGTAAAAGAGATATTAAAAGATGATTTAAAAGCTGCGATGAAAGCAAAAGATGTTTTTAAAAGAGAAACTATACGATTTTTGATGAGTGCATTGAAACAGGTTGAAGTTGATGAGCGACGAGAGCTTAGTGATGATGACATCTATAAAATCATACAAAAGTCAATAAAACAGAGAAATGATGCCGCAGCAGCATATAAAGAAGCAGAAAGAGTTGATCTTTATGAAAAAGAGGTAAATGAAGCCAATCTACTGAAAAATTATCTTCCAAAACAGTTAGATGAATCAGAGTTAAAAGAAATCATAGCAAAAATCATAGCAAATAGTGGTGCAAGTGGCATGAAAGATATGGGAAATGTTATCAAACTCACCATGGCAGAAGTCGCCTCTAATGCTGATGGAAAAAGTGTAAGCAAGATAGTTAAAGAATTATTAAACTAGTTTTCTAATACCTATAAATTATTAGATACTCAATCATTTTATTAGATAATGAAGTTGATTGAATTTATAAGGAGTTTAAAATGAGTTTTGAATCAAGAAAAAGTCTACCAATACTATTGTCCGCAGTGGTAGCTATAAGTATAAGTGGCTGTGCCGAAAAGAGAAGCTGTAAAACATCTGCTGTAATAGCTAAACAAGTGGTTAAAGTACCAATGCTTAAAGTGCAAGATGATAAAGACAAGCAGATAGAAGCACTTCAAGTTGCGATTTTAGAAGCTAGACAACATGTTGGCAAAACAGTTACGAAAGTAGTTGAAGTTGCTGGTTCGAGTTCTCCGTATCCACCAAATGCACAATCAGGTAAATGTTATACTAAAGTATTAATTCCTGCTAAGTATGAGATGCAGACTGAAAAGGTATTATCTAAAGAAGCTAGTGAAAATGTCACTATTATTCCTGCTAAGTATAGCATGAGCAGTAAAAAGATTCTTGTTAAAGAAGCAAGTGAAAGATTGGTAGCAGTTCCCGCAACCTACAAGACTGTTACTGAAAAAGTACTTATAAGCGAAGCAAGTGAAAGATTGGTAAAAGTTCCCGCAACTTATGGTACATCTAGTGAAAAGATTTTAATCAGAGATGCACACACTGCTTGGAAAAAAGGGTGTAGTGGTCCGGTTCAAAAGTTAGGTGAAGATTGTGATGTATTATGTTTGGTTAATATTCCTGCTCAGTACAAAACGATAACAAAGAGAATTTTGAAAACACCAGCTACAACAAAATCAGTTCCAATTCCAGCAAAGTATAAAACTGTAACTAGAAAAGTTTTAGACCAGCACGCATCAACTAAAGTTGTTCCTATTCCTGCAGTTTATAAAACTGTAAAAGTAAGAGAATTAGTAGAGCCTGCGACGGTTAGAACAACTCCAATTCCTGAGGCATATCAGACAATTAGTAAAAAAGTAAAAGTTAGTGATTCTGAGCTTAAATGGGAAGAGACAGTATGTAAAACAAGTATGACTTCTATCAACATCAGAGGTGTTCAAAGTGCACTTAAAAGTGCTGGATTTAATCCAGGTCCAATTGATGGCATCTTTGGATGGAGAACAAGAGCTGCTCTTGAAAAATATCAAAGAGCAAACTCACTTTCCTCTGGAGCATTGACAAAAGAGACACTTAGCTCTTTAGGATTGTAATTTATAGATATAGTTATAAAAAACCCGATAGCAATTTATTTGCTATCGGGTTTTTTTATGTTAAAAAAAGGGTTAAACTTTTTCTCTAGTAACTTGAGTTATCTTTTTTTCAAGATAGGCAATTATCTCATCTTTATCATCAATGATTTTTATCTTATCTGAAAGTTCTTTGGAAATTGTCCGGTGTTCAACTTTTATAAGTTTGTAATCTTCTGTTTTTTCTAATATCTCTTTTAAATCACGCTCTTTTGCCACTAAAAGCTTAGATTGGAGTTCATAGCCCTGATTGATAGCATCAACTTTACGACGAGAGGATCTTAAATCACTTTTTAGTTTTATTATCGCTGCATTTTTTTCGCTAATTATTTTAATATATTTAACTTCTTTCTCGTTATATATTTCTCTATTTTTTGCATTTGAATATAACTTTCCAATTATATATCCAAATAACACAGAAACAATAATATAAAGTGCCATTTTCACCATCAGTGCAATCAACCTATCTCCTTCTAATTTTGAGCTCTACTCTTGAATTTCTTTCATCTTTTTTATTGTCAATAATGGGGTATAAATCACCATATCCTGTAATAATAATCTTCTTAACTACTTTCTTATCTCTAAGATACTCTTGAATAATTTGAGCAGATTGCTCACTTCTTCTTTTTGTTAAGTAGTGGTACATTTCAGAGGCACAATGACCTTCTATTTCTATATAACTATCATTTAAATCTGAGAGCAAAGGGATAATCTTTTCAAGCATCTCTTTAGAAGCTTCTGAAATTTTACCAAGCTTATCAACATGAATATATTTATATTTTTTTATCATTTGATCTAGTTTTGCACTAGGCTTGATTAAACTAACCTTTGGTTTATTTAAAATTTCAACACTATCTTTTTTAAGTTCAACTATTTTTTGAACCTCAATAGTTTCTAACTCATAACCATGCTCTTGGCTTGGTAAATTCTCTGATTTTATTTCAGTTTTTTGTACTTTGAGTGTTGGATATAATTGTGTATAAAAAGTCTTTGCATGTAAAACATAAGCAGTAGAAATTATTGTAAAAGTTCCAATGACTCCAAAAAGCTTAATTTTTTTACTATTTAACAAATAACTAACCTTTAGTACCAATATTTTTTAAAAATCTATTATATCCACAATAAGAGTAAAACTAAATGAATAAAGTTCAATATATTAAAAAAAGTAAAATTTATATCATGTACAAATATTAGACTTCTTGTGCAGTTAAGTCACAAAATGTAAACAAATCAGAGAAACTTTAACTTTATTGTACTTTTTTTTAACTTTTTCATTGATTGTATTACATAAAGTAACTTTTTTTTGTATACTAACACATTATCAAAGGAACACCATGCAGCAAATAGAAAAAAAATATCTACTTAAAGACACTATTAAAACACTAGTAGATGATTTAGAGTTAACGGCTCAAGATATTTTTGAATTCTACACTGTTGTAAAAGTTTGCAAAGAGGTTAAATTTAGTAAAATTGACTCTAACTATTTTAAAACTACAAAAAATGGTGCTATTGGATCAATCAACAAAAACCGAATAAAAATAAAAAAAGCACCTTATGTCAAAGAGAAGAAAAACTTAGTTGGTGAAAAAATTTCAAAAAAGAGATACCTTATCATAAACAATGGTGAAAAATACGCTATTGATATCTATCAAAAAAAGTTAAAAGGTCTTCAAGTTTTAGAAATTGAATTTACTTCAAAAGAGGATTTTAATAAATTTATACTTCCTGAAATTTTTAAAATCTATATTACAAAAGATATCACAAATGATAAACGCTACCAAAAAAGAAATTTAGCACTTCTTGGAAATCCTAAAAAAAATCTATACAATATCTACACTATATTTAAAGATATTGAACATGCTCGTATCATCAACCTAAATAAAATTATTTTTAAAGAGATGAATAGTAGCGATGCAGTTCGAATAGTCCTTTATAAACTTTTTGTTGAGCTTAGAATTAGTCAAGATATCATAGTCCAAACAAAAGCCGAAGAGGGAATAAAAGCATTTGAAAAAGGAGTTAAAAAATCTATTATATTGTTAGATACCTATAATAACATCTTTGATAAACAAATTATAAAACATGTTAGAGCACATTTAAAAGTGATAAACAGATCTTTTAAAAGTTACAATGATCTACAGTTCATTCAAAAAGAGTTAACTACTATTCGTCCTTTTTTAGATAAAAATGAAATAGAAAATATTAATAAAAGCATAGAACATAAGCTCAAGCAACATAAGCACAACATAAATCGTTTTTTTACTACAAGAGAATTTTCAATTATTTTTAAACAATTTGAACTACTACTTAAAGAAAATAACAAATCATTTCTCTCTCTTGAAGCACAAATTTCTATTCAAAGATCTCTTGAAGAAAAAATGTTCAAAAACTATACTAAAGCTATTGAAACCTGTGATAAATATGAAGGTTGTGAAAATATTGAAACCTATAAGAGTGCAAATAAGTCATTAAAAATTTTAAAAATACTACAAAAAGAATTTCAGATAATTATTGATAAGGATAACTATAAAGCCATCGATACGCTAATTAATAAAGTCTCAAAAAATCTTAAAGCTCTTAAAAATATCAATAAAAGGAAGATGATAATTGATACTTACCTTGAAAATTTAGAAGTAAAACCTGTAAACTATATGCAGTTACTGAAGAAAATCAACAAAGAAAGAAAAAATGATACTGCTAAACAGAGTGAAAAACTTCAAAAAAGTATAACACTATTTAAAACTAAAAAAGATCTCTTTAAATAGTATTATTTTTTTTTGCTATAATCAAATCATATAAATAACATGGTGAAGGATTTAGCATGAAGAGTATTATAAAATTGTTACTATTGGGTTTAACGATAGCTGTATTTATAGCTTGTAGTAAAACACCTTATACAAATCGTAAACAAATGGTAATGTTCTCTCCACAACAAGAGTTACAGATGGGATATCAATCTGCACAACAAATTCTAAAAACAGAGCGTATTAGTAATGATAGAAGAATTAACGCACTTGTGCAAAGAGTAGGACAAAAAATCGCAAAAGCGGCAGCACAACCAGGTTATAAATGGCAATTTTTCGTTATTGAAAAAGATATGCTGAATGCCTTTTGTCTACCAGGTGGTAAAGTTTTTGTTTATACCGGACTTTTTAAAGCGGTTCAAAATGAAGATCAATTGGCTGTTGTTATGGGACATGAGATAGCCCATGCTATTGCACGGCATGGTGCTGAGAGAATGAGTATGATACAGCTTGGTCGTATGGGTAAAGAGATAGCGTCTCAAACCTTAGGTGGTGGAAAATATGCACAAATCATTAACCAAGCTTATGGTGCTGGTGAGACTTACGGTATGGTACTTCCATTTAGCAGAAAGTTTGAGTATGAAGCAGATGAGATTGGTCTCTATCTTATGACAAAAGCGGGTTACAATCCAAACGAAGCTGTGAAGTTTTGGGATAACATGAGAAGATTAAAACAAGGAACGAGAAATCCACCTGAATTTCTCTCAACCCACCCTGCTGATATTAATAGAATTAAAAAAATACAGTCGCTTATTCCAAAAGCGTTACAACACTACAGATAAAAGAGGTTAAAAAGTTTGAATAAACAAGAAAAAATCGTCACAATGTTCGATGAGATTGCTAGCACTTATGATGTAGCAAATAGAGTTTTAAGTTTTGGAGTAGATAAGAGTTGGAGAAAAGATGCATGTGATAAAACCTATGCCTATTACAATCAAAAGTCGATAGATCTTATCTTAGATGTGGCATGTGGTACAGGTGACATGTGTGAGTATTGGGATAAAAGAGCTAAAAAGTTAGAAATGACAATAGATAAAATTATCGGTGCTGATCCCTCTGTAGGAATGTTAGAGAAGGCAAAAGAGAAAAACCTAAATGCTGAGTTTGTTGTAGCAGAGGCAAAAAGCTTACCTTTTGAAACTGATAGTGTAGATATCTTAAGTATCTCTTATGGACTTAGAAATGTCATGGATAGAAGTGAGGGACTCGGAGAGTTTTATAGAGTACTAAAACCTGGTGGACTTCTTGTGATCTTAGAGTTTACAAAACTCCAAAAGGCGAGTATCGCTTCAAGAGTTAGAGATTTTTATATGAAAAAGATACTACCAATTGTTGGTGGATTTCTCTCTAAAAACAAAGAGGCATATAGTTATCTGCCAAATTCAATTGAGGGCTTTTTAACGAAAGAAAAGTTAATTAGCGAATTGGAAGAGATAGGTTTTGAGATGAAAGAGGCTAAAGGTTATTCTATGGATATATCTACGCTTTTTATAGCACAAAAGTAGTTAGGCTAGTCCAAGGGAGTAACCATACACATAGCTTTGTGAGGTTTTTCATAGGCA
>JAOZKZ010000159.1 GCA_029935075.1 Campylobacterales bacterium | reverse complement strand
TTCGAGGAGCACTTGATGTTCGTGCTTCAAAAATTACGGAAAACATGAAAATGGCGGCTGCGGTTGCACTTGCCAACTTAGCCAAAGAGCCAATTCCTTACTATGTAAAAGCAGCGTATAATGACCCTGACTTGGAGTATGGAAAATACCATATCATTCCAAAACCATTTAATAAAGAGATTTGCATCTGGGTATCTGCTGCGGTTGCTGAAGCGGCTATAAAAGATGGAGTAGCAAATGTTGATAATTTTGATTTAGAAGCATATAAAACACATATGAGATCCCAAATGTATCTAAACCATGAGTATGATGAAAATTAGACTTTTCTCTACTGGCGGTACTATCGCTAAGAGATATGATGAGATTAGTGGAGAGTTAGTCTTTGATGGTGAGCATGTTCAAAAGATGTTAAAACAAGGAAGATGCACACAAACTATCAATATCTCACCTCTTATGCTGAAAGACTCTTTGGAGATGGATAATCAAGATAGAGATGCAATATTTGAAGCATGTGATGGCTTGGACTCTCATATCTTAATCACGCATGGCACAGATACGATAGTAGAGAGTGCAAAAAAACTATCGTCCATTGCTGATAAGACCATCGTCTTAACTGGTGCTATGATTCCCTATGCTTTTAAAAACTCAGATGCCATGTTCAATCTAGCATTTGCAATTTCTGCTACTTCAATGCTCCCACATGGTGTTTATATCTGCATGAATGGTCAGATATTTTCATGGGATAATGTTGTTAAAAACAAAAAAGAGGGACACTTTGAAAAACTATCTTAAATTACTATTTTTACTATCATCTACACTTTTTGCAATTGAAAACAGTTCATATATCGGTGGTGTTGCTGTTGTTGATGTTGGGGTATTTGATGAAAAACCAAAAGTATTTTATAAGACAAAAGAGGCAAAAGTCATTGAAAAAGAGGGTAATTATTTTGCAGTTATTGGTATAGGATTGAGTGAAAAAGTAGGTAAAAAACATATCGTAGCCGTATCACATGATAAAAAACTAGACTTCTATTTTCAAGTAAAATCAAAATCTTATAAAAAAGAGTATATCAAACTAAAAACCAATAAACGCGTTACACTTTCAAAAAAGAATTTAGCGAGGTTTCATAAAGAGAAAGCCAAAACCAAAGAATTACTCGGAAGTTTCAACAAAACACTCTCTTCTGATTTAAACTTCGTGACGCCTGTACATGGACGCATCTCCTCTGTTTTTGGTAAAAGAAGATACTTCAACAAAAAACCAAAAGCACCACACTCAGGCATCGATATCGCGGCTAAAAGAGGAACACCAATTTTAGCTGCTGAGAGTGGAATAGTAGCCATACAAGAAGAGTTCTTTTTTAATGGAAATACGATTTACCTTGACCATGGAGAAGGGATTGTTACTATCTATTGTCATATGAGTAAATTTGAAGTGTATGAGGGAGATTTTGTTAACAAAGGTGATGTTATCGGATATGTTGGAACTACTGGCAGGTCTACAGGACCTCATCTGCATTTTGGAGTTGTGTTAAACTCCAAAGCAGTAGATCCTAAGATTTTTGTAAATGATTATGCAACTACTTCTAAACTTTCAAGAAGTTCTTTTTCACAAATTGGCTCTGAAAAATAGTACCCTTGAAATTCATCTACACCTAACTCATAACAGATATCAAAAATATCTTTTGAGTAGACATACTCTCCAACGGTTTTAATATCAAGTGCTTTTGTAAGAGAAGCTATTGACTTCACTAGCTCATATGAGTTTTTATTGGTATCGATATTTTTGATAAGTGACCCATCAATCTTTAAAAATGAAGGGGCGATATCAAAGATTCGTTTGTAGTTTGAAAACCCTGATCCAAAATCATCGATAGCAATTCTAACCCCTAGTGCTTTAACCTCTTCTACAAACAGTTGCACCGCTTCATAATTATCGATATCTTCACTCTCAACAATTTCAAAAATAAGACGACTGCCTATTTTATACTTACTTATAAGCTCTTTAAGTGTATCTATCAATTCATGGTTATTGATATCTTCAAATGATAAATTTAGTGAAAAATCAACCTCTAAATCTTTCATAATCTCAAAACTTCTCTCAACCATAATTTGTGTTAATTTTTCATACTGTTTTGTCTGTTTTGCAACATTCAAGAAGAAAAATGGAGAGACAAACTCTATTTCGCCATCCTTTTCTCGCTCTAGCCGCATTAGTACTTCATATTTTACGATATTTTGCTCTCTGTCAACTATAGGTTGAAAAAATGGAACAATATGATTTTCTAAAATTGCTTTTTTAATTTCACCCCTCCAAAAACGCGCATCTTTTAACTGTTTTGTTGTATCGATAGAGCGATTATAGGCGATATAGTTTCGTCTTGTTTTTTGTGCATATTTAAGTGCAATCTCTGCTTTTTCTAGAGAATTTTGCTTTTCAAATGAAATACCTATAGTCACATCAAGCTCAACATAATCATCTGCATCTTCTATATAGGCTGAAAAATTGGAAAGTTCTTCTATAAACTCCGGTATCTCTTTTTCATACTCATCAAGAGATAGATAATCTTTATTTGACCTAAGCACAAAGCTGTCTCCGCTCAAACGATATGTTTCATATGATTTTCCCATACCAAATGCCTTGAGGAAGTCTGAAAATTGCTTTAAAACCTCATTACCACTTTCCATACCAAAAATCTCATTTATATTATGAAATTTATCGATATCTATAAGGAGTAAGGCAGAAAAACTACTTCCATCCAAATCATGCAGTAAAGAAGTTCTATTTTTTAGATTTGTCAAGTCATCATGATAGAGTCGATGCTCAAGCTCTTCAGTCCTCTGGGCTACTTTATCTTCAAGACTTTTTCTATACTCTTCATTTTCTCTTCTTAAGGTAATTTTTTCAACAGAGTTAATAAGTACATCAATGAACTGTTGCAAATCAATTGGTTTTAAAAGATAACCCTCAATTCCAAGTTTGATTGTTTCTGTAAAATAACTAGTTTCATTGTGTGCCGAGAGTACTAAAATTAAAACACTTTTATCTATTTGGCGAATTCCTCTTATCATCTCAACACCATTCATTTTGGGCATATTGATATCAGTTAAAACCAAGTCATATGGTTCTTCTATCGCTTCAGCTTCATTAAACTTAGAAAGTCCCTCTTCACCGTCTACACCTATAGTAACATCAGTAAAAAACCTTTGCAACATGCCAAGCGTTGAAGTGCGTACTGACTCATTGTCTTCTACATATAAGACTTTAAGTGTTTGCCCCATCTTTACAAGTTGTTTCAATTTATCATTCATCTATAATGCCCTTGAAATTATTCTTAAAGACATAATCGGCTTTTTGAAAAATAACTTTAAATTAATAACAAATTGTTGACAGTTACAGAGATATCAGACATAGCAAGATGCTCGCTTGTTTTGATAAATTCAATCATTTGGTCATGTCTATTGATATCAAATTCAATATCTTTGAGATAATTATCAATAACATCACAAACACTTTCTCCTTCTCTCTTAAAAAGTAATAATTCTTTAGTCAAATCCATAAGCTTAAACTCCAAAAGTTGTTTGATCTGCACTTTTAACTGCTCTTGTATCTCATTTTTTGGAGGTACACCCTCAATCATATCCATCAAAAGTGGTATCTCAAACTTTTGTACCAAAGCATAAAAAAGCATAGATACCTCTTTAAAGTCTGCAGAAGATAGTTGTTTGATTTTTATAATCGTAGATGAAAATTTTAAAAAATTCAAATTTGTGAAAAAGTCATTGATACTTTCATTTCCTGATATAGTGATATGACTTGGTACATTAAGTTCAGTTATCACATCCCTAATACTCGTTTTATACTCCAAAATAGAACCAAAATCGATTTCCTCTTTTTTGAGACTTTTTAACATCCATTGGACATTGTAAGAAATTTCATCCTCAATTTTCAAAAGCATTTTATACTGTTTTAAAACTTCTATCTCATAATCACTTCTATATATCTCAAAGCGAATATCATTTGCATCATAGAGTTGGTTTGTCGCCAAATAAGCTTTTATTTTTAGTAAAAATTTCTCACGACCCAATAAATCTAAATCTTCTATAAATGTCGCACCAGCATTGTTGATAATCTTGTTTGCAATAATCATAGAAGTAATCTCTTTTTTCAAAGGATGTTGCCTAATCTCATCCTCATATATCGCAATAAGCGACTTTGGAAAGTATTTAAAAAGATATCTGTCAAAAAAACTATCTTCTTCGTACATGCTACAACCGCACAAAAGGTCTTGAAGAAGTATCTTCGCATAAAGCGTCATAGTAGAGATGATAGGACGAATCAATCTACCTTCACTATCGATAACCTCATGGAAGTCTCTATCTCTTGGTATATTGAAATAGTTACGCTTAAAAGCTGGAAGATTTTTTTCCAAAACTACCAAAGAACTTTTAAATGCATCCATATCTTTTAACGACCGCATAGAATCAAGTGAAATAGATAAAGATTGCAGATAATTTGTCCACATGACACTTCCAACAACGACTTCACTAATTCCAGCAAGTGTGCTATTTTTACCCTCTTCACAAAGTAGGTTTTTTTGAACCAGTGCATTTAAAAGAATCTTTAGATTGACCTCATGATCACTTGTATCTACACCCGCAGAGTTATCAATACTATCAAGATTTATCTTTCCACCATTTAAAGCATACTCGATACGAGCAGCCATTGTAAGTGCCAAGTTTGCACCTTCACACACCACATAAGCACCTATCTCATCTGCATCAATTCGTACAAATTCATTCTCTTTATCACCTAGAGATATATTACTTTCAGTACTTGCTTTTACATACGTTCCAATTCCACCAAAATAGAGCATGTCAACTTTGAGTTTTAGAAGTTCTTTTGCTAACTCTTCTCCATTTAGGCTACTTTTTTCACTATTAATTAACTCTTTTATCTCTGGCGTTAAAGTGATACTTTTAGAGGCTCTTTTAAAAACCCCACCACCTGTAGAAATCTTTTTTTTATCATATAAAGACCATTTACCTCTTTTTAATTCAAACAATCTTTTTCGTTCAGCATAGGCAGGTTTTATATCAGGATTTGGGTCGATAAAAATCTCATCCGAACTGATAGCAGCAATGAGTTTAAACTGTTCACTCTCAAGCAGACCATTTCCAAACACATCCC
>JAOZKZ010000158.1 GCA_029935075.1 Campylobacterales bacterium | reverse complement strand
AGATATTGACATCACATCTAAATGAACCCTCTTGCATGTTTGCATCTGAGATATCTAAATAACGCACAATGGAGTGAAGTTTTTTAAGATACAAGATAGCCTCTTGGGCCGTTCTTATGTCGGGTTCACTTACGATTTCTAAAAGCGGAGTACCTGCACGATTTAAATCTACATGACTCTCACTCCCATGATGTATATTTTTACCTGCATCCTCTTCAAGATGTGCACGAGTGATTCCAATAGTCTTATGGCTACCATCTTCAAAATCTAAAACAAGTTCTCCGCCCTCAACGATAGGAATCTCAAATTGAGAGATTTGATACCCTTTTGGAAGATCTGGATAAAAATAATTTTTTCTATTAAAAATTGATTTTTTATGCACCGTAGAACCAACAGCATTTCCAAAGTTAATCGCTTTTTTTACTGCTTCTATATTTAAAACTGGAAGAGCACCAGGAAGTGCTAAACATACTGGACAAACATTGGTGTTTTCAGCCTCTCCAAATGAAGTAGGACATGAACAGAATATTTTTGTTTTTGTATTTAGCTGGATGTGGACTTCAAGTCCTATAACCATTTCAAACATTGATGAGTACCTTAGGTATTTTCTTTCATTTTACTAAAATTGGACTTGATTTTTCCCTTTATGTTTAGCAAGATATAACTTCTCATCTGTTTTCTCAACAAGTGTATCAAAATCGTAAGCTTTCTTATACTCACATACACCAAAACTACATGTGATTTTCATATCCTCTTCAAAAGTGTGATTGGCAATTTTTGCTCTTAGTTTTTCTGCTATGTTTACAGCTGTTTTTATTCGTGATTGGGGAAGGATTATTGCAAACTCTTCTCCACCCCAGCGAGCAAAGGTATCACTTTTTCGCATTGCATTTTTAACAGTCATGGCTAACTCTACTAGTATATTATCGCCTACTTTATGTCCATGGGTATCATTTATCTGTTTGAAATTATCGATATCAATTAAAATTAGGCAAAAGCTATGGTTGTAACGCTTAGACATCTCTATCTGCTGCTCTAGTATCGTATCAAATTTCAAACGGTTTGCAATACGCGTTAGGGCATCAATAGATGAAGCTTTTTCAAAAGCTCTTTTTTGCTCTTCAAGTTCACTAATATTGTTAAAAGTTAAAACAACTTTGTAGTGCTCTTCCACATCTTTTACTCTAGCATTGACATCAAAAATGATATTTTTTCCGTTATGGAGAATCTTTGCTTTATGACTTTTCAGAGGATTCATTAAAATATAACTAACCCATGAGATACCATCAACACTACGCTTTAAGTACTCGTTCTCTTCCCCATCGATAAAAAACTCACTAATACAACTATGGTTTGACTTGAACTCATCTATATTTTGCACATTCATAAAATTACAAAAAGCTTGATTTGCTGTCTCCATCTCTCCCCGTGAACGAACAATAACTATATTTTTTTGTGCATCCAATACGGTTTGTAAATACTTTTCATTAAACTCCAACCGTTTTTTAGCTTCATTTGCTTTTTGAGTCATTATATTTACAGAGCGAGCCAAGGTTGTAAACTCTTTAAAGTTTAAACTCTCTTCATCAATCATTTTTCCCTCATGCATCGCATCGTAAAAAAATTTATTGAATTTCTCAAAATTAGCAGTTATATTTGAAGCGATAAATCTTACAACCAACGAAGTCATAATCGTTCCAGCTAAAAATATACCAAACAATTCAAGACCACTAATGTTTAAGAAGAAGTCACTCAAAGATGAGTTGCTTGAAGTAGCACCTTGCGTTGCAAAATATTGATTGAACCATAAAGCTAAAACAGTAGCAATAAAAAATGCTAAAATCACCACCATACTCAGTAATAGTGCACCAATAATACTTGTTCTTTTTTTCATGATTAGTCTTAATTAAATATTTTGTATTAATTGTATCAAAAAATAAATATATTTAACTTTTAAGTTTACTAAAAAGGTCTACTGTTTTTTATTTGAGCCTAATAAATCAACCATTTTTTCCAGTAGTACAGTATGTTTTACTTTCTCTTTATGCATCTCTTGCTTGATGTGTGCCATCTCAAAAAAGATTACCATAAACAGACCGATAGAAGCTCCAAAAAAGCCACCGATAAGTGCAATAATCAAACCAAAGGGATAAAAGAGAGTAAAGAAGAGATAAGCTCCAATGATAACCAAGCCCCAAGAGGCACCTTGCATAAAGCTTACGATAGATTCAAAATTTTTGTTATTCATAACCATGAGTTTTCTCCTTTGCAGTCAAAGTAAAATCGACTACAAAGGCAAAAGGTTTAATATAAATTAGTGTTCGTCAGATACTTGAACAGCACCTGCCAAATACACATAAGTAAGAATCATAAAGATAAACGCTTGTAAAACACCTGAGAATGTCAAAAGTGCAAACGGTGCAAGTGGTGCGATAAAAGGAGCTAGCATAAGCATAACTGCTAAGAAAAGATCATCACCTTTGATATTTCCAAAAAGACGGAAAGATAGAGATACGATACGAGAAAGATGTGAAACTATCTCGATCGGGTACATAAAAACTGACATTGCAAACTTTGCAATTGGATTCATTTCGCCAAGATGCACAAAACTTTTTATGTAGTTAAGAGGTCCTTGTTTTTTGATACCTTCATAGTTGTAGTAGATAAATACTATCAAAGCAAGAGCCAATGTAAAGTTGATATTGCTCGTTGGTGATTCAAAACCAGGAATGATACCAACCATATTTGCAACAAAAACAACGATACCGATAGTAGCCACTAACGGAAGATAATGTTTTGCTAAGTCTTCACCGATAACATCTTTACCCATAGAGATAACACCACCTAAATAACTCTCAACGATATTTTGCATACCTGTTGGCACTATCTGCATAGAAGAAGTTGCAAGTTTTGCAATACCTAAAACGATAAGAGCCACCAAAAGAGTATGCGAAACTATGATGTATGTATGATTATGGGAAATCAACCCAAGGAATGTAAATATTTCAGCCACAGAAAAGTCCTTTATATATTAAAAATTGCGGTATTTTACCTTAAAATTGTTTAATATTTGCTAAACTTTTCTCTTGCCCCAACCGATAAAGTGCAAAATCATATTTTATTGGGTCGCCTTTGTCAAAAGTTTTTAATTTTTCAGTCAACTCTACAACCGATTTTAAATCATAAGTCTTTCGATCCAAAAGTCCTAAAGCAAGTGAAACTTTAAAAGTATGAGTATCCAATGGCATGAGTAAATCAGACTTATTAACCCCAGACCAAAGCCCCATATCTATGCTATCTTTTCTCACCATCCACCTAAGATACATGTTCCATCTTTTATAAGTTGAACTACTTTTTTTATGAGGAGGTGAGCCTAGTAAAAATTTATATCCTCTGGAGTTATAACTATTTAACGACCAAAGTTTAGAGATAACACTCTCCAAGCCCTCCATTATTTGATGCTCTTTTTTATACCCATGTAAAAAACTCTCTTCTAGTGAAGTTTCATTTTTTAACCGTTTTAGTGTTATAAAAAACTCTGCAACATCATTTGAGTTTTGAAAGCGATAGTAGTGTTTTGAGAGAGATTGTTTTATCTTTTTATCATCAGCATCTAGCAAATCAAAATCAAGTGATTGTAAAAACTTAACAATCTGTTTTGCATTTCCATAAGCAAAAAGTGCACAAATAAGGCTGATAACCTCATCTTTATGCACACGGGCAACCAACATTGGGTCTGGCTTCTCTTGGCTTATCTCACCATAAGCGTCTCTCTTTTGTACTTCATCATCTAATAAGGCTTTAATCAAATGATTTTATCTTTTTGATTGGTGTAGCGTTGTAAAAAGTCAGAGATATTAACCAAAGAGAATATCACTAAAAATATCATAAGCCCAGGGAAAAAACTAAGCCACCAAGCGATATCAACTACACTTTTACCCTCACTCAGAACACTTCCCCAGCTAATTTGTGGAGGCATGATACCAATCCCTAAAAAGCTCAAACCACTCTCTGCAAGTATCGCTCCCCCTACCCCAAAAGTAAAAGAGATAAAAAAGATAGGTGCTAACAGTGGGGTAAAATACTTCAAAATAATCTTTATCTTACTCACTCCACCTAACTGTAAAACTTTGATAAAAGGCTTGTTCCCAATAGCAAAACTCTCACTCCTGATAAGTCTTGCCATGCCCATCCAACCAGTAACAGAGATGATAAAAACAAGAACCCATATAGAAGCACTCATGTAAGAAATAAGGGCAAGAAGAAGAAAAAATGTGGGGAATGTCAAAAAAAGATCAATTAAAATTATGATAAGTTTATCACTTTTCCCTCTGAAAAATCCTGCAGAAACTCCAACCATGAGCCCCACAAAAGAGGCGATTACTGCAGATCCTACACCGATACTAAGGCTCACCTTTCCACCTTCAAACATTCTAGCCAATACATCACGACCCAATCTATCAGTTCCCATGAGATGCTCCAAAGAAGGAGATAATAATATGGAACTTTTGTCAAGTTCGTAGGGGGAAACTTGATAGATATAGCTTCCAAAAAAACTCATCACTATAATGATAACCAAAAGTAAAATACTAAAATATGGGACTTTCAAATACCAGCTCACTTTATTTTTCTGACGATTATATCAAAAAAACATAATACTATCCGCTTATAATGCCCAAGAAATTATTACTGCAAATCAGTTACACATCGTACATACAATGTATCATTCTTATCACTATAATATGCCTCACCATAATCAAAGTCCAGATTCCAAGAAAATGAGCTATTTAATGGAAAATTATAAGTTGTAGATGACCAGTATTGGTCAGAATTTATATGTAAAAATAGTGTTGTATCCAACGCAGGATTTACGCGATCTTGTTTACTTATTGAGTAAAGTTCATTGAAGTTTGGAAGACGCCATTTATCAGAGTCAGCAAAATTAAGATTCTCACAATATGAAATGGCATCAGACCAATTTTTCTGTACTGATACTACATCTTCGTCATCTTGCCATAAAAGACCTGTTTTACTATCGCTAACTGTCTGTAAAGTACTATCTCTCACGATACTACTCTCACTAAGAGCTTCTCCTCTAACACACCGCACATAGTAGTAGTTTTGATTTTTTGAATATAAATAGTCATTACCATCTTGAAAATCTACCAACCATGCAGATTCTATACTTCCTTTATCTTTTGTTGTAGCAGACCAATAAGGACTTGAAACTATAC
>JAOZKZ010000030.1:13517-16086 GCA_029935075.1 Campylobacterales bacterium | reverse complement strand
TAACAATCTACAAACATGGTATTGGGCTGGAAGATATAACTATATTGGAGATATTGACCTAATGTATCAAAATTTATCTCTTTTTTAAAGGCAGAACAGTTTTTAAAAGTTTTCAGAGTGTTTGAAAATAGAACAATATCCTCATTTTGATAATAATAGGAATTGGTTAATCCAAAGTGGTCGCGGCTCAAATAAAGCTGGTTTTTTGCCTTGTCATACAGAGTAAGGGAGAAAACACCTTCTATAACATCTAATGCCTCCACGATTCCAACTTTTGTGATGAGTTCAAGGATAGTTTCTGATGTCATATCTTGTGATTCGATCACACCATCTACCAATAATACAAAATGACTATTTTCTATTAAAGATATCTCATTTGAAGCAGAAAAATATATATCAGCAAATTCACCATTTACCTTAATCTCTTTTTGATTATCTGCTATACTCAAACTACTATCATTTTGTTTTGAATAGTCGATATAGCAGTAACTCATTAATCCACTTTATCTATAAAATTTAATTCATACTCTTTCACAATTTTTTTAACATTGAAATTCGTTTTACAGAAACTATGAATATAGTCAGTATCAAAATCAATAGATGTTGCTTTTTTGATAGCATTCGCTAAAGCAGTTGCACTAAACTCTTTTACCAAAACTCCAGTTTTCCCATCTTCTATAACTTCAGCAGTCCCTCCAGGAGTATCAAAAGCAACACAAGGTGTTCCACATACATTTGCTTCTAAAACCACATTGGGAAGTCCTTCATAACGAGAACTTAAGATAAACAAGTCTGCATGTTTGAAATAGTTGTAGGGATTTTCTGCAAAACCAGAGAGCGTAATCCTATCTTCAAGCTTAAGCATTTTTATCTGCTCTTTTAATGCTTGTTCATCATCACCCTCCCCTAAAATAGTCAAATGAAACTTATCCTCTAATTGACTCATAGTTTCTATCAAAACATCAAAACCTTTTTGAGGAGCAAGTCTTCCTGCTGCAATGAGATTAATTTTATCTTTTGGAAAAAGTCCACTTTCTGACTCTTCTGATTTTTTCAAGATATTATCTATATCTACAGGATTATAGATGATGGCCGTTTTATCTTTTTTTGTACCGAAGTTTTCCACAAGATCATCTCGCATGTACTTTGATTGTGTGATGATAAGATCAAAGTTGTTATAGACATTTTTATAGAGCCAGTCAAAAAGCTTTGGGTATTTCTCTTGCTTATTTTCTACACTGACGGTATTTGATTCTCGTGAGATAAACTTAATTTTTTTAGAGTAAAATGGTCTGATAATTGCGATTAAAAGATTTAGATAACCAAGTGTTGAAAAGACGATATCAGGCTTTATCTCTCTGATTGCCTTTGCTATTTTAAAGATTGCATATCTAGCCTGTGAAGCATCAAGATCTATGACCTCAACATCCTTTGGCAAAGTCTCAAGTACATGTAAGAACCTACCCTCTTTTTTCATCAAAACAAAAACAGGTATAAATTTTTCTCTATTGATATGTTTTACAAGCGTTAACATCACACGCTCTGCTCCTCCACCACTCAGTGAAGGCATAATAATCATTATCTTTTTTCTTACATCCATTTTTCATACCACATTTCAAACATGAGGATTGACCAGAGATTGTCAACACCTTGTTTTTCTCCACTTAAGTATCTATCTCTTAGCCTAACCACTTCAGGGGCATTAAAAATTCCCTCTTTCTCCAATCTTTTTTCATCTAAATAGTGTAAAAAATACTCTTTTAACTCATCTTTGAACCACTCATGTATCGGTACACCAAATCCCATCTTAGGACGATCCATCATCTCTTTGGGTAGATACTTATGGGTTATTTCTTTTAAGATATGTTTTTTTGTTCCATTTTGATATTTATAATGAGATGGTAATGTCGCTACAAACTCAATGATACGATAATCCAAAAATGGCTCACGCCCCTCCAAACCTACACTCATAGTCGCTCGATCTACTTTTGTCAAGACATCATCAACCATGTAGGTTTTATAATCAATAGCAAGCATAGAGTTTACCGCATCATTAGAGGCATCTAACAAAGCACCTTTATCAAAATTGGTTTCACTTTTTTGGGCTTTATGGTTTAAAAGATTGTTCACTTCATCAAAAGTAAAATAGAGTGAGGTATCTTTCATAATATCAACCGCACCTTTTGCTTGTAACATGGTTTGCATCTTTTTGTAGCGTGTTTGAAAATTAAAAGTATCTTTTAAATATGGAATAGTATTAGGGTCGATATTCCCCATAAAAGAGCTCAAAGGCGTTTTTATAAAATTTGGAACTTTAGAAAAACTATTGTGATAATTTAGTGCTCTTGTATATTTATCATATCCTGCAAAAAGTTCATCTCCACCATCAGCACTTAAAGAGACTGTTACCTCTTGGCGTGCGAGTTGACTCACAAGCGTAGTAGGAATTGCAGAGACATCAGAAAATGGTTCATCATAAATAGTCGCTAGTTTTGGGATAATCTCTAGTGCATCTTTTTGGGTACAGTAATACTCATGATGTTCCGTACCAAGATACTCAGCCACTTGT
>JAOZKZ010000030.1:0-13417 GCA_029935075.1 Campylobacterales bacterium | reverse complement strand
GTTTTTCGCTCTCAATTATTGCTTCTTTCTCAGAGATATCAAGTTTTGGTTTATTATAATAATCGATAACATCCCAATACTTTTTCTCTTCTATTTTTTGACTTTTCAAATCAATTTCTAAAAAATGCCCTGCTCTTAACTTGTAAGTAGATTTAAAGATAGAGTGCGGTTCTGGAATGTATTGGAGTTGTAAAAAAAGTGCTACCGAATCGATATCTATCTCTTTTTTAAAACTAGGATGTGCATGCATGCTTTTAAGTTCACTAGCAAAAAGAAGTCTGTTATCCTCATGGTAATAATAGAGTGGCTTTATACCTGAGCGGTCACGAATAAGATAGAGCTTTGAAACACGATTATCATATAGAGCAATTGCAAACATGCCATTAAACTTATGAACCGCTTCCAATCCCCATTTGTGATACGCTTTTAAAATTACTTCTGTGTCAGAGTGTGATTCAAAACTATAACCAAATGCTTCTAGCTCAATCTTTATCTCAGCAAAATTATAAACTTCTCCATTATAGACGATATCAATATCTTCAAAACCCATAGGCTGATGTCCATGTGAGGTAAGATCTAAAATAGAAAGTCGCCTGTGTCCTAACCCAATTTCAGCATTTTCAAATACATCAAACTTATATCCACTATCATCAGGTCCGCGATGATGCAAAACATCAGTCATCTTTTTTAAGATATCTAAGTTAGACTTTTTATTAAAATCTACAAAACCTGCTATTCCACACATTTACAACACTCCAAAATACATTTTATGATTCATGGTAAATATATTTATAATCAAATTTTCTGTTAGCGTAATGTTTGGCTTTAACAGAGTTAAGAATAATACCTGCATTTTGAATCCCTACTCTTTTTATAAGTTTTTCTATATCTTTTATATACTTCTCTTCAGAGAATTCAGATTTTACAACAAAGAGGGTAACATCTGCATAACGAACTAAACTAAGTGCATCTGATACATATTCAAACGGTGGAGTATCTAGGATGATATAGTCATAAGTAAGGCTGAGCTCATCTATAACCTCTTTCATTTTATTTGAGGCTACAAGCTCCGCTGGATTTGGTGGAATGCCTCCAGAAGTGACAATGTTAAAATTAGCAAATTGTTCATTTTCCCAGATTACATCTTTTATATTTATCTTATTTGAGAGTACATCACTCATGCCTAATTTGTTTGAAAGTTTAAATTTATGGTGCAACTCTGGACGACGAAGATCAAGAGAGAGAATAATACTTTTTTTCTCACCCATGCCAAGTACTGCGGATAAGTTGGCGGATATGGTTGATTTCCCCTCATTTGGTATAGAAGAGGTAACTAAAATCACCTTGCATCTTTTATCTTGTACTGTGTACTCTAAATTATTTTTAATAACTCTAAAAGATTCAGCAACAATTGAATTTGGTTGGTCAAGTACATAAGCTGAATTATAGTTTTTTCTGTTTTTGACAAATGGAATCATGCCAAAAATAGGGATATCAGTCAAAGCAATGATATCATATCGATCTTTGATTTTAGTATCAAAGATCACACGAAAAAGTGTATGCAATAGTGCTAAAACCAATCCTAAAAATGCACTAATTGGCAAAATAGAACTCAATCTTGGACTCAATGGGCGTGTTGGCATTTTAGCAAAGTCTAAAACCTTTTTATTTAACATCGTTGAAGCTTTTTCTATTGAAAGCTCAGACTGTTTTTGTAATAGATAGTTATATACCTTATCATTGACAGTAAACAGACGCTTATGTTTAACCAGCTCTTGTTCGATTTTTGGAAGCTTCTTTAGTTTTGCAGTATAATCTCTCACTACTTTTTTTATAGAATAAACACGCTCTTTGGATCTATCTAGTATCCCTTTAGAGATACCTAAAATTGAATTTTCTATATTGTTAATTCCACTGGTAAGACTTAACACATCAGGATGGTTTTGTGTAAAAATTGCAAGCTTTTGTTCTTTATCTAACTTTGAATCCTCTAATCTTTGAAGCATGGTACCTAATACTGGATACGCTTTTGCCACAGAACTTACACTATTAAAATCACCTCTGCGGACATTTTGGTATATGTTTTTAACTACATTTAACTCAACTTCAGCATTTTTTAACTGCTCTTGAAATCCACTCAATTGTGCTATAATCTCTTTTTTTTGTGCCGCTAGATCTGTTATATTATGACTTTTTTTGTACCCTTGCAGAGAATTTTCAGAACGATCAAGTTTTCCACTGATAAGATCTAACTGTTGGTTTATAAAACCCAATGTTTTATCATCAGTCTCTATCATGTTTCTTTTACTATAGAGTAGATAGTTCTGGATATAAGTGTTTAAAAAATCTTTTGCTCTTTTTGCGATCTTATCCTTATAAGTGATCCTCAAAACAGTTGATTTGAAAGAGGCAGGTTTTATACTTAAATTATCTTTGATATTTTTTATGATATCTTCATACTTGTTGAGCTCAAAACTATATTCGGCATTTTTGTAAAGTCCCGTTTTTTCGATGACAATTGAACAGTTTTCTAAATCAATTCGCTCTTCATACTTATATATCGTTTTCTTCGCTGGTATTAAAAATTTTGGTTTCATATTGTCAGGTAGTACTTTTAACAACTCCGCGAAAAGTGAATTTTTATAGGATAGTTCAAATCTATTTTTATCTATATGTTTTAGAATAAAGGTTTTATCAAAAACTTTTTTATCTTTAATTGTGATATTGGAAAGTCTAAAAGGTACATCATCATAAAGTATAGTCGTTTTTAGTTTTGATTTTTTATAGTAGATGACATTTCGATCAATTGAGTGTAGAGTTTTATTGAGTAAGAACTCTGACTTTAAGATATCGATCTCTGTCTCTGTACCATGTGCCCTTCCGATGGCATTTCCAAAAAAATCTTCTCTATTCTCTAGTGGGTTAGTTTTAATTTCTATCGTAGCAGTTGACTCATATACAGGATGTTTAAGGTAATAATAGAACAAGCCAAGTGCGAGTGTAGATAAGATGATTAGTAAATTTATCCATTTATATTTAAATAGGGCATTTATAATTTTTTTGAAATTAAATGAACTTCCCTCAAACTCGACCTGCATATAATAACCCTTAATTTTTCAATAAATAATTCTATTGCATATAAATCGACTTTAAAAAAAATAAGTTTAACTATTTTTCAAAATAAATTTGCTAGCTTCTTTTTTTAGCATATACATGTCAATAGTATGAAGATACTTCTGAAGTACAATATCTTCATCAAAATCACGAGAGATATGTTCTCTTGCAACTTTGCCCATCTTATCTCGCTGGGTTTGGCTTAAATTTACCATCTTTAACATGTTCTGAGCTAGATCATAAGAGTCCATAACTTCACACAGATACCCACTGTTTCCATGTTCTACGATATCACGACACCCTGGAACATTTGAAGCGATGATAGGTCTTTCCATAGAGGCTGATTCCATAAGAATTTTACTGATACCCTCACGATACGAAGGAAGTACGATACAGTCAGCTTCTGCTATAAAATCTCTCACATCAGTAGTAGAGCCCATATACTTTATCCACCCTTTTGATTCCCAATACTCAACTTGCTCTTTGGATATAGCTTGAGGATTTTTGGCATCTACAAAACCCACCAATTGTACTTCTACATTTGGATGTATCTCTTTTACCACTTCACTCGCTTTCACCAACTCTCCAACTCCTTTATCCCAAAGTAGTCTGGCAATCAAAACAAAGCGAAATTTTTCATCTTGTATAGTTTTTTTCCTTGGTGCATACATTTGCATATCTACACCCTCTCCTGGCAAGATTTCCATCAGATCTCTTGGAATGATACGCTCTTTGATAAACTTTTTACGATCTTCATGGTTTATAAACCATACTCTTTGAGCATGACGGAGTGAAATTTTATAGAGTATTTTAGCAATTTTTGAGGTAAGTCCATGGTTGATAAAAGTGTATCCCAAGCCAGTAACAACAGCGATAGAATTTGAGTTTGCATAATGTGCGGCTAAGGTTCCAAACACATTTGGCTTTATCGTATAATGAAAAATCAAATCAGGCTGAATTCTTTTATAGTGTTTATAAAGTCTTCTTAACAGTAACAAATCTTTGAAGATATTTGCACCTTTGTTGTCCATCGGTACATTAACATAGTGACAACCGATATCTTCTATCTCACTACTATGGTCATCAAGTGGAGCTAAAACACTTACATGGTAGCCCTCTTTTACCAGACGCTTCATAAGCCCCGAACGAAACATCATCATACCCCATGAAGTGTTACATACAAGAACTATTTTTTTCATCAAATCTACCAACCCTCTTTTTATAATTTAGCAATACAGGAAGTGGAAGCTTCAGCTAAATATTTTTATATATATCGTATTTTATGTGTAAAACTTTAATCTTTAAGGTTAAGATACTAAGCGTTTATAAATATCCTCATGTGAAGAAGCCATACTTTTTATAGAAAACTCTTCACCAATCTTTTTCTGAAGATTTTTAGCTCTTTTTTCTGCCTCTTTTGGATTGGTAACAACCTCCAGCATCACTTTAGCAAACTCATCAAGTTTAGCCAAATAACCAGACTCTGCATCAACAACTGACGGAATTGCTCCAACAGGAGTCGAAACAACGCTTAAACCTGCCGCTCCAGCCTCTAACAAAGCGATAGGAAGTCCTTCAAAATGAGAAGGCATTACAAAACAGTGAGCTTTTTGTAAAAGCTCTGGAATGTCTCGGCGTGAACCCATCATATTTATCTCATTTTCCACACCATGTTTTTTTATCTCATCTGCAATCTCTTCTCTCATATCACCACTCGCATCAGCTCCTCCAACAATTGCAATTTCAAAATTTTCTACACCATTGTCTTTTAAATATGCAGCAGTTGAGGGTAAAAATAGCTGATTTTTTTGATGTCTCAAAACCCCGATAGAGATAAAAGTAAACTTCTCATTTTTCTCAACCTCTTTTTGGTAAGGAGCGATATCAATACCATTTGGGATAACTACGGTATCTTTTTTATACATACTAGTAATCATATCTTTTGAAAAAACAATATCTGTATCTCTAAAAGGTTTTAGTGCATAAGTGATAACTTCTCTTAGTTTAGATCCTATGTCTACATTGTGTGAGGTAAATACAACTTTTAATTTTGGATGTTTTAGCTTAGAAATCAAAGCAAAGATAAGCGGATGAAACATATGTGTATGTAATATTTCAATATTATGTTCATCTATATATCTATTTATATAACTTGCTGTTTGGATAAGGCTTTTTGGGCTTTTTGTCATGTTTAGATTTTCTACTTGTATCCCAATATCTTTAAAATCATCTGTAAAATCTTTTTCATCATTTAATCCGATGACATGATTTTTGATTGTATCTTTATCTAAGTTTGCACAAAGATCAAGAAGTACTTTTTCAGCACCACCAATTGGTAAACCTGTAATTAGATGTAAAATGTTAATGCTCATAATAATTTATTCCTAACAAAATAATTTCAATATCTGTTAAATCGGCTTTTAAGAAGTAATCTTCACTCTTCTCTCTTTAAATTTGAAAACAAGATCCCAATCCACCTTGTCTTTTCACTAGAATCAAAAGCAATTTTAAGTGTCATGGTAAGAGGAACTGCCAAAAACATTCCCACCGGACCCAAGACCCATCCCCAAAAGATAAGTGAAAAAAAGATGATAGCAGGTGATAGTCCCAGCCCATGTCCCATAAATTTTGGCTCTAGTACATTTGAGATGAGATTGTTAATGATAAGATAGACAAGTGCCAACCATGCTGTGGTTGCAAAATCATAATGGATAAGTGCTAAAAATAGAGCTGGAAATGAAGCGATTAATGAACCGATAACTGGTATAAAGTTTAAAAGAAATCCTAAAAATCCCCAGAGTATTGGGTAATCGATATCAAAAAATATCAGCGTTATAGTGATGATAATACCCGTCAACATGCTCGTCAAGGTTTTAATACTAAAATATTTTTGAATATTGTGTGAAAAGAGCCGAAAGTTTCTCTGAGCATCTTTATCTCTTTTAAAAATGATATCAAGTTTCTTTTCAAAGTTGGTAGACTCAACCAAGATAAAAGCAACACCGATAAAGACCAACATCATCTTTGAGAAAAAGATACCTATATTTCCAGCGGCTCCTGCTGTAAAATTAAACAAAGCCCCTATATTTAACCCCTCTAAAATAGACTTTGGTTCAATTTCTAATCCAAAACCATTAAGCCATGAAAGGATATCCATTATTATTGTTTTAAGCTTTGCCTCATAAAATGAAAGGTTACTACCAAAATCTTTTAAAGAGGTGTTAATAATATAAAAGACAAAAAGAAGTGTTATGATAATCATCGCTAAAATTAAAAAATAGGCTAAATATTTTGGTACTTTATACTTTTGTAACCGAGAGAGTACGGGAGAGAGTACCGAAGCGATAAATATAGAGAGGAAAAGAATCACAATCGCTTGGCTTGCCATCTTTAGACCGCCGATAATTATCACAAATGCCGAAAAATAAAAAAAGTAATACTGTATTCTATGAGATTCGATCATCTATACGCCTTATGCAAAAGTATAAAGCTTTTTACGGTCACTTGAACTTGAAATTCCTGCAAGGTTACGATACTTTGTAACTGTTCGTCTACCGATTTTAATATTAAACTCTTTTTCAACTTCTATGAGTATCTTGTTATCACTTAAAGGTTTAAGACGATTTTCTGCTTTTATGATACCTTGGATAAAGGATTTTATCTCACTATTTGAAACTTCACTATCTTCGCCTAATCCTGCTGTAAAAAAGCTCTTGATAGGGAACACGCCTCTATCACATGATATGAATTTATTTGAGACCGCACGAGAAATCGTTGAGTGATGACGATCAAGTTCACCTGCTAGATCATCAAGCTTCATAGGTTTTATCGCTCCACCTGTAAAAAAGTCATACTGATATTCAACGAGCATTAAACCAATTTTCATCAATGTCGCTTTTCTCAAATCCAATGCATCAACAAGCGAGGTCGCCTCTTTTACCTTCTGTTTTACAAAATCAAACTTATCATCAATGCCTCCTAAATCTATAACGATATCGGGATAATACGCCAAATTTAGATCAACATCGATTTTATCCTCATCAATGGTTATAAAGATATCTGGAATGATTTGTACTTGTTCCAACTGATACTCAATCGCTGGTGGGTTATGAAACTTTTTTATAATTTTTAAAGACTCTACAAAAAATGGCTCTTTTTGATAAATATCTAAATTTTCAAAATCCTCTATCATGCGGACACAACATTGATACACATCATCCTCAAGATCAAAATCCCCAAGCTGAAACAAAAATGACTCAAAAAGATCAACCGCACCAACACCACTTGGCTCAAAATACTTAAAGCGTTTACGAATACGCTCTATCTCATTTTCATCTTCACCACTCTCTTTGGCTAAATTCTTGATATCTGCTTCAAAATACCCATTTTCATTAATGTTATCGATAATTAACTGTGCAATTCTCTTTGATTTTTCTGTTTTGAAAAGCGGAGGAACTATCTGTTCTTGAAGCTTGTCATAGAGTGAGATCTTTGTAAAGTTTAGTGCTTCTATCTCATTTGAAACAGAGTTTTTTGTAATTCTATCACTTTGCATGGATTTGGTAGTTTTAGTTTTTGGACCCTCTTCACTCACTTCATTACCTGATTTTATCTCTACAAATGGATTTTCTCTTGTAGCCTTGTCCAAGGTCTCTTTGAGAGATTCGATATCCGCTTGAAGAAATGGAAGCCATCCACGAAGTGTTCCAGAAAGCTTATGGGAAGTTGCTACACTTTGTCTTAGTTTCATTTTCTAAAATCCTCACCAAGATAATATTTTTGAACTAACTTAGAGTTAAAAATCTCTTCACTTGTACCTTGATCTAAAAGCTCTCCACTCTTGATAACATACGCTCTATCACAAATTGAGAGTGTTTCACGCACATTATGGTCTGTTATCAAAACACCAATGCCAAGCTCTTTTAACTCTTGAACAATTTTTTGTATATCTTTCACAGCCAAAGGATCAACACCAGCAAATGGCTCATCCAAAAGTATAAACTTAGGCTCTATCGCCAAACTTCTTGCGATCTCACAACGACGACGCTCTCCACCACTAAGGCTTAGTCCTAAACTATCACGGATAGGTTCAATGTTTAAAATGTCTAAAAGTCTCTCAACTTTTTGCATCTGTACTTTTTTATCATCGGTTATAATTTCAACAGCCAACAGTAAATTTTCCTCAACCGTAAGCTCTTTAAAGATACTAGACTCTTGCGGCAAATACCCTATGCCCATCTGTGCTCGTTTATGTAAAGCGGTATCAGAGATATCTTTATCATCAAGATAAACATGTCCATTTGTTGGAGCGATAAGCCCACAAATCATATAAAATGTAGTCGTTTTTCCAGCCCCATTGGGTCCTAAAAGTCCAACTACTTCCCCACTATTTACCTCTAAAGAAAAGTCATGAATGATTTTATGTTTTTTTATCGTTTTAGAAAGATTTTCTGCTTTTAACTTATGAACCATGACTTACCTTATACGCTCTATTTTTTCCACGATGCTCAATCTCGATCTTCATAAATTCAAAACCAGTTGCTTGCATCAATGCTTCAAGTTTTTCATCCGCCCACTCGATAAAATGATATCCTTCAAGTTCAAGGTTTTCCAAAAGCCCGCTTTGCATAAATTTATCACTTCCTTCATTGTAGATATCATAATGATAAACTTTATCATCGTAGATATTTAAAATCGAAAAAGTTGGGGAAGTAGCCTCATCTTTCAAACCTAACATTTTCACAAAGTTTTGAACCAAGGTTGTTTTCCCACTAGCCAAATCTCCAACAAGTAAAACAATCCCTCCATTTGGAAGAGTTTCTTCAATATATTTAATAATATCGACCAATTCTTCAAATACTTTAATCAAATTCAGAACTTATTTGAAATTTCTATAATTTTTTTCAGATGTATGGCACACTTTTTAGAATCAATAGCTTCTGTTGCTATCTCAATTCCCTCTTGCATATCTCTCGCTCGTCCATCTACAACAAACGCCATAGCAGAATTTAAAAGTATGATATCTCTTTTAGCACCTTGCTCTTTTCCATTAAATATATCCATGGTTATTCCAGCATTATGATTTGCGTCAGCACCTTGTATTGCCTCATGTGGAGCGAGTTTAAATCCATGCTCTTGTGGATCTATAATAAATTCAGTTGTTTTACCCTCTTTTAACATGGTGGCATAAGTAATATCGCAGATACTTATCTCATCCATGCCATCACGGCTACTCACAGCAATCGCACTTTTTGTATCAAGAAGGCTTAGAGCTGTTACAATTCTATTTAAAAACTCATCACTAAAAACACCAATGAGATATTTTCTAACCCCTGCCGGATTGGTAAGAGGTCCGAGGATATTGAAAATCGTTCGATGACTCAAACTTTTTCTAATTGGCATGATATGTTTCATAGCAGGATGATGGTTTATCGCAAATAAAAATGCAAATCCACACTCTTGCAACATTTGTGCTTGTTGTTTTGGGTCAAGGTTCAGATTTATCCCTAAAGCTTCAAGCATGTCAGCAGATCCACTATTACTCGTTATCGCTCGATTCCCATGTTTGGCTACATAAGACCCAGATGATGCTAAAAGAAGTGATACCGTAGAAGAGATATTAAAACTCCCACTCTTATCTCCACCTGTTCCTACTACATCGATAAGCTTATCTTTTAACGCTTCCTCTATATCAAGTTTGATAGAGTATTTTCTCATCACGTCAACCGCAGCTGCAATCTCTTCGGGACTTTCACCTTTTTCATACAAAGATACTAGATAATCTTTAGTATCCTCAGCACTCATCGTTGCACTAAAAATAGCTTCAAATTTTTCTTTTGCCTCGTTAAAGCTCTTTGACATACTCATCCTTTTTACTTTTAGGGATTGATTTTGTAACAGGGATTTGTAAAACTTCATATTTGACCGTTTTTTCTAAGTAAGCAACTTCTATGATATCGCCGACTTTTACGCCTTTTGCCGGTTTGACTACCACACAATTTAAAGAGACCACTTTTGATTTACACATATCTTCAGCAACGCTTCGTCTTTTTGTAATATTTACGGAGTTTATAAACTTATCAATTCTCAATTTTTCCAACCTTAATTTCTTCATTTTATTGAAAAAATATATAAAGCTTTATTAAGTGGAAGAGAAATACAATATATTTAATTTTTATTTATATACTTTATCATGTGTCCCAATATCTGTCAGTACAATTTTATCATTTTCAATAAGTAAAATAAGAACAATTCTATATTGAAGTGTTAAACTTATCGCATAAAAACCTTTTAGCTGTCCTTTTAATGAGTGAAGTTTTAAAGAGCTGTCATTATGATCTTTTTGTAATTTTTTTAAAACTTTGCTGTATTTTTCAATAAGATTTTGATGATTTTTAAAAAACTTTCTCTCTATCTTTGTATATCTTTCATCTCTAACGAGTTGCATCTATCAATTCTTTGATATGCTCATTTACATCATCAATTGTTTCAAACTCTGAAAAGTTTTTATGTTTAATTTTATCCATGGTCTCTAAACAACCATCAATATCTATCTCTTCAACATTTTCTACAATTTTAATATCATTTTTAAAGTGTTCTAGCATCCATATAAATTTATCAAAAATGCTATCTTTTATCTCTAAGGTAATTTGCATTTTCACTCCTTTAGTTAACATTATATCCTAAACTCAAAATTAAATATACTTTTTGATAAAATATCACAAATTTAAGAAAAGAGAGATATTGGATGAAAAAAAGTGTTAAAAAAGTAGTTTTAGCGTATAGCGGTGGCTTAGATACAAGTATCATTTTAAAGTGGCTTCAAGATGAGTATAACTGTGAAGTAGTCACTTTTACAGCAGATATCGGACAAGGTGAAGAGGTAGAACCTGCTCGTCAAAAAGCATTGGATTTGGGGATAAAACCTGAAAATATCTTTATTGAAGATTTGAGAGAAGAGTTTGTAAAAGATTATGTTTTCCCAATGTTTAGAGCAAATACGATTTATGAGGGTGAGTATCTTTTAGGAACTTCAATAGCCCGTCCACTAATCGCAAAAAAACAAGTAGAAATCGCAAATAAAGTAGGAGCTGATGGTGTCAGCCACGGAGCTACTGGAAAAGGAAATGACCAAGTACGATTTGAGATAGGATATCTTAGTCAAAATCCAAACCTAACTATCATCGCTCCATGGAGAGAGTGGGACTTAAACTCAAGAGAAAAACTTTTGGCTTATGCTGCTGAACATGGTATAAAAATCGACCAGAAAAAAGGAAAATCTCCTTACTCCATGGATGCAAATTTACTTCATATCTCTTATGAAGGACTGCAACTTGAAGATCCAAATATGGAACCTGAAGAGAGCATGTGGAAATGGTCAGTGAGTCCAGAAAATGCACCTGACAAAGCTGAATACATTGAGATAGGTTACAAAAGTGGAGACCCAATTACCTTAAACGGGAAAGAATTATCTCCAGCAACCATGTTAGAGGATTTAAATGCTTTAGGAAACAAACACGGAATTGGACGAATTGATATAGTTGAAAATAGATTTGTAGGAATGAAAGCTAGAGGATGTTACGAAACACCGGGCGGAACTATCATGCTAAAAGCCCACAGAGCGATAGAGTCTATCACACTTGATCGTGAAGCCGCACACCTAAAAGATGAGCTAATGCCACGATATGCAAAACTAATTTATAACGGTTTTTGGTTCGCACCAGAGCGTGAGATGCTTCAAGCCGCAATTGACAACACTCAAACAGATGTAAACGGAACTGTGAGACTAAAACTTTATAAAGGTAATGTCATGGTAGTGGGACGAACTTCACCAAATACACTTTTTGATGAAGAGTTTTCAACATTTGAAGAAGATGAGGTTTATGACCAAAAAGATGCAGAAGGTTTTATCAAACTTAATGCGTTGAGATTTATTATTAAGAAGAGTTAGAAACAACAGGTGTACATCATTAATTTGACAATGTACACCTGATTTGTTATAATGTAATAAAAAAGGGTATAGCATGACTATCACACCCACAGACCTAAGAAAAAATCTTTTTAAACTATTGGATGAAGTTGTCTCTACTGGGAAAACTTTGGAGATAAATAGAAATGGAACTATACTAAAAATCATACCACCTAAAAAAATTTCAAAGTTTGATAAACTAAAAAAACATAATACCATGACATGTTCTCCTGAAGATATCATAGAAAATAACTGGGAAAAAGAGTGGGTAGATGATTTATCTTGATACTCATGTTGTAGTGTGGCTCTATGATAAAAAAGATGAACTTTTTACTCAGAGGTCTATAAATCTTATAGAAGAAAATAGCCTTTTTATATCTCCTATCGTAAAACTGGAACTCCAATATCTTTATGAGATAAAAAGGGTTAAAAATAGCCCCTTAGAAATTTTAGATGAACTCCAAAATAAAATTGATTTAAAAATCTGTACGATAAATTTTGAAAAAGTGATTGATTTGTCAATAAATGAGCAGTGGACTCGTGATCCATTTGATAGGATTATCACAGCTCATGCAAAGATTGATGATAAAATTTTACTAACAAGAGATAAAAAAATCTTGTCAAACTATGATAATGCTATTTGGAAATAACTGGTTTCGTCAAAAGATACCCACCAACCAAAACAGGAACAATCCCCAAAATCTGACGAATCTCCGGCACTTCTTTTAGATAAAGATACGCAAACAAAAGTGTCAACATCGGGACAAGTGCCATCATCGCAGATATTTTTGTGATTGTCACTCGATGCAAGGCTTCCATCCACATGATCTTTGATACTCCAAAGATTAATAGACCGATTAGGACGACATAGGGTAGTGCTTCATAAATATTTTTATAGCTAATTTCTGGCTCAATCATCCACGCAAAAAAAGTAACTACAGGAAGTGCAAAAAGTGTTCTAAATCCTAAAATAGTTTCAGAAGAACAGTGCTCTCTTGTTCGTTTTGAGTAAAAATTTGCGATAGGAGCAATTGCCGCAGCGATTAAAATAAGTAAGTCTCCTTTGTTTAATTCTAACTCCTTTGGAAATAAAATTATCATCGCCCCTATTCCCATGATAAGTGCTCCAAAAGTGTGCAATTTATCCATCTTATCATCTCCTAAGATATTAAAATAGAGATAGGCAAAAAGTAGTTGTAAAAAGATGATAACAGACATGTTTCCCGCTGTGGTATATTGCATCCCTAAAAATACAAAAGAGAACATGGTGGTAATCCAAAAACTTGTAAGGAGTAAATCCCTATACGCTTTTGGGTTTTTAAGCTCTACAAAAAG
>JAOZKZ010000157.1 GCA_029935075.1 Campylobacterales bacterium | reverse complement strand
ACGTGATAAAAAGTTTGAACTTTTTAAAGGGATGTTACTAAACAATCACTATTCTATAAAAGAGCAAGAAAATACGATAATTGGGGAAAAGAAGATATTTAGTGTTGGGTGGATGTTTATCGGAGTTGGAACTTTGTATGTAGGGCTTTTGGTTTATATAGTTTATTTTCTATATTTTCAAAAGCCCCATGTTGTTAGGTTTGTGGTTTAGTTATCTCTAACACATCTTAGACCGACATTTTTTCTTTTACTTGTATTTGAATCGGTTTGAACACTTGATACAGTACCAAAAGTATCTCCAGCATTACCAAGTTTACCTTGTCCATATCTTGTTATAATAGCTTGGTCTGTTCCACCATCCGTACCTATAAGTAGCTTACACGGTGCATAATAAGCAGGTAAGATATTTGCACTTATAGTTGTAGTTATAAAGTTTGTAACTTCTGAAACGGTAGGTTTTCTCCAATCACTATTAAAACCTGCAAAATTTAAACTAGAACAAAAAGTTTGTGACTCAGTTATCTCTTCTGGCTTATCATGGTGTATTGCCAAACATGCTTTTTTAGTTTTATCCATATCACTAACCCACATAAGATTTTGTCCCATTGATACTGTTTGAATTATGACATCACCACCTGAGACTGTTGTGAAATTTAAATCAGTAAAGTCTGAAACATTAAAATCTACACTAGCATTTTGCTCTATCCCATTTACTGAAACATTCACAAAAACATTATGTAATGAAGTATTAAAATCATCTATTGAAAGTTGACTACTATTTGCATCTTGTACTTCTACTCCATCTCTTGTCCATGTGTAAACTGGTGTACTTTCTAAACTACCTGTCACATTTGCATCAAAAGTGATATTTTCATCTATTCCATAATCTTTTTTGTATTTACTTTCTGAAGAAGTAAGATTTAATAAAAACTTACTAACAGTTATAGTTTTACGATCACTCACAGTTTTACCACTATTTTCAACATTTAAAACTATCACATGCGGACCAACACTAAAATCACTTTTTGTCAAACTCTTCTGTGTACCCAATGTATCGTTATTTTCTAACCATGTATAAACAACATCACCAACCGCACCAGTTACATTTGAGTCAAAAGTAACACTTTGCCCTTCGGCTATTTCACTCTTATCTACCGTTACTTTTACGGATAACTCTTCTTGAGTATCTCCTGAAGAACCAGAACTGCCACAACCTACAAATGTAAGCACCATTATTAAAACCATTAAACCCTTATTTAACATCATTCAATCCTTTTTTGATATAAGATTTTATAATATATCAAAATTTAACTTAAATAATATTTTATTATATTAAATTAATTATTTTTATTAAACTATTTAGGAGATAGGTGTAGAAATTGAGAGAAACATATCAGCATAAAAGCTGATATGTTTTGTAGAGTTTAGTTAGTGTGTTCTCACACATCTAAGACCGATATTTGGAATCATATTTGATTCTGTTCCTGGAGTTTTAGTTGTATCATGTATAGTACTGACAGTTGTATAACTATCATTATTGTCTATATTGTCTCCTGCATTTTTAAGGGCTAGCAGTTTTTTACAAGGAGCATCATACCAAACATCAATATTTGAAGCTACACTCTCCTCTATAAAAGTAGTCAATTCACTTTTAGTAGGTGTTCTCCATCCACTCAATCCTGCAAAATTACCAAAAGGAGCAGTTGAACAAAAGGTTTTTGCTCTTGTAAATTCAGTCTCAAACCGTACTGTGTGATTAGCATCATTTCCATGAATCTTTGCACATTTATCTTTAGTAACATTTGACTCATTTACCCACATAAGCCCTGCATGGATAATAACTTCATCATTATTTGCAGTTAAACTTGTGATATTAAAATCAGTTAAATCAGGAGCATTAACTACATTAAAAGTTACACTTTTGCTCTTGTTTATATCATCTGCTGTTACTAAAAGAGTTACAGTATGTGGACCTGTAGGAAAATCACTCTTTAATAGTGTTCGCAATCTACCTAACTCAACTGTACCTTCTTTCCAAACATAAGATATTGTAGTTGCATTTGTTACATTTGCTGTAAGATTTACATCTTCATCTACAGTATAACTAGCTTTAGCACCTGTGATAGAAACGGATATATTTACTCCTGGGATATCTTCTCCACCACTACCATCAACATTTCTAACACATCTTAAACCAATATTGTATTTTAGGAGATTTGCTACATCTGCCGCATAAGTATGGGTACGGACGCTACCAATACTAAAATAATCTGTACTCATAAACCGTGTAGTTACAGCTCTGTAATTTACACCGTCTGCTGCATCAGCATTTTTGACTAGAGCCAATAGTTGAGTGCAAGGTCTATCATACTTGGTTATAATATTTGCTGCAGAAGTTTCTTTTATATAATCTGATATTTCATCGGTATCAGGCGTTCTCCAGTTTGTAAAACCAGAAAGAGTCAATACATTACAAAAAGTTTTAGCTCTTTCAAAACTATCATCATAACCTTTTGAAGCATTATATTCATCTCCATGAATTGCTAAACAAGCACCTTCACTTTCATCTGAATTTACCCACATCAAGCCCGTACTAATTTGTCCTATCGTTGAACCAGAGATATTAAAATCTGTCAAATCTGATACATTAAAATCAAAACTAGCACTTTTTGTAATTTCATTTTCTGTTACATCAACTGTTACAAAATGACTTCCGGCTGCAAACTTTTGGGTCATTATTTTAGATGTAGCTAATGGAGTACTTCCATCTTTCCATGCATATATTGGATTATTACCTACATTTCCAGTTATATTTGCTTCAAGCGTAACATCATCAGTTGTATTATAATTGCTTTGTCCACCTGTAATTGTAACTGCAAATCCACCAGCCTCTGTTATTTCTATAGTTTGACTAGCACTAAGTGTGATGTCTCCTTTAGTAACTTTTACAACAATAATCTGTTCTCCAGATGCAAGGTCACTTGTAGTAAAACTTGATGAAGTTCCATCTAAACCTACCCACTCATAAGTCAAGCCATCTGTATTACCTGCAACATCTGCAGCAAATCTAATCTCCTCACCCTCAAAATATGGACCTGGTATAACAGACATAAAGAGTGAAAAACCTGCCATATGCATCTGAGCATCGTTTTTCGCTATTGCCTTACCGCTATAACCTATACCTTTTGAACTCAATAAACTAACAATAGCTTGAACCTCAGCTGGAGTTGTTGGAAGTGAGGCTGTTCCATTTTCTGATAAAGCTTCAACTACTTTTGGATCGATTGTGATGCCATTTGTAGCATTTCCATCCATATCAAGAGATTGTAAAAATATTGCTACATCAGTATCACCTACTTTGATTTCAACTTTATCTGCATTCAACTTATCTCCAAGAACTTTTGATAACTCAATGCCATTGATAGAAAAAGTACATGGTTCGCCTTTTTCATATTTGAAACCACCTTTTGTACCTGTATCACCAGTTGTACCTGATTGATTTCCACACACATACTTAGCTCCATCTACAGCAGAATCTACATAAGTTCCTGCACCTATTCCCTCTTGTGTTGTGCCTGTTGTTCCTGAACCACCACAGCCGATAAAAAGAGCACCCGCTACTAATATTGTTAGAACTTTATTTTTCATTAATTTTTCCTTTTAATATATTTTAAACTAATTTATCAGAGTGTTACTTAAATTATACTTTATGATATAAAATTAATTTAATTAATTCAACATGTTTCATAAATAGGGCAAAATATTTTGTATTTGTTGAAATTTGGAAAGATTTATATAGGGCTTTTGATTTATATTTTCAAAGCCCTATATAATTTTATTTATAGCTAAGGATTATGGGTTACCAACTATAACAGTTACTGTATCTGTATGAGTTGCATTATCATTGTCAGTCACTTTAAGCGTAATGATATGTGTTCCATTATTATCCGTTAAATTATCTACTAATCCAGTATTATAAGTTGAAATATGTGTCACATTATTTAATGTCGTTCCATTATAACTCCACTCATATTTTACAATATTTCCGTCAGCATCACTACTTGAACTACCATCAAAAGAAATTGAAGTGTTAAAATCAACTTCTATATTAGAACCCGCTCTTGCAACAGGAGCAATATTTGGTACTTCATTTATCATAATCGTAATACTATCACTTAATACATATCCATCTGTATTTGTTACATTTACATCAACAGTATGTCCTCCAAGGTTAAAGTTATTTACAACTAATTGATTTCCATTATCAGCATATGCAGTACCATTCTCTGCCCATGCATACACTAAA
Source organism: Campylobacterales bacterium (assembly GCA_029935075.1). Classification (GTDB taxonomy): domain Bacteria; phylum Campylobacterota; class Campylobacteria; order Campylobacterales; family QNZT01; genus SZUA-1433. The sequence continues at coordinate 947 of JAOZKZ010000157.1, read as the reverse complement.
CCTACACTATTTCCAGTAATATTTGCCGTAAAAGTTACTGTATCTCCCAGTGTATAACTACTATTATTTGCCGCTACATCAACTGAAAATCCAGCTAAATGTTCTGCCGCCTCTTCTAAAGTCTTTGCCGAACCATTATAGACACTAACTCCGCTTAAACTACCTACAACTGTTTGTATTTCAGCATATGTACTTGTATGTGGATTTATCGATACACCTTGTAAAGCAGCAACAACATCAGCATGGATTTCAATTCCATTTGCAGCATTACCATCTAAATCAATTGATTGTAAAAATCTTGCAATTTGAAGATTTGGTTTTACTACAACACCTTCCATAAGTCCTTCAGCGGCAACCGCTGTCAAATTAAGGTTATTTATCTTGAACATACAAGGTTTTCCTACTTCAAATTCAAAACTACCAGTATCTCCAGTTAAACCTATTTTTGATCCACACTCATAACGAACACCTTTTATCGGAGAATCAACATAGGTACCTGTACCAAAAGTTGGTGTGTTGCCTCCATTCCCTGCATCACCGCTATCCCCTGAATTACCTCCGTTTCCTGAATCACCACTATTTCCTGAATCACCAGTTTTTGTATCCGAACCACCGCCACAGCCTACAAGAAGAAATCCTGCTAAAACTATCATTAATACTTTATTTTTCATAAAAAAAACCTTTTACATTATTTTTTTCAATATATCGTTTTATAACTTAAAAAATCAAGATATTTAATAATATTTAAACTATTTAATTTTTTAAGTCATGTAACATGAAAATTATTTCATTTCACAATAATTTCTTTTTTTATGTTAGAATCCAAAACAAAAGGAAACACATGAATAAAAATATTATCACACTTATAGGTTTTGTCCTTGTAGCCATCATCGGCTATCAAGCATACCTACTAAATAAATCATCAGATACACCACTATTTGAAACAA
>JAOZKZ010000156.1 GCA_029935075.1 Campylobacterales bacterium | reverse complement strand
AGAGACTTCACTTTTTTCTACTATAAAAGAGTTTTTTATAATTGATACACTTTTAATGTCTCTTCTTCTTTTTAGTGAAAAAACTGTACATAGTTTGCCAAAAAATTATAAAAGTGAAGATGATGTCCAAAAAAATGACCCTGTAGAAGACTCAAATATAACTCGAAAACTTTTTAAAAAGATAGAGGATAGATTTTTATCATTAGATAAAGATATTCAAAATATATTTTATTCACTACTGAGAGATGAGAGTGGTTTTAGTGGTTTTTTTAAGTACATGGATGAGATATATGATTTTCTTTACTTATCGGGTAATGATTTAAATATAAAGATTATACAAGTTTATAAAAAAGTAGTTGTAAATACGAGATTGCTATCTAAATTTAGTAAGACAAGTCCAGTTGAATTAGCATATATATTAGCTTTGAATTCTTCTTCGGTTGAGGTGAAATCACACCCTCCAAAAGTTTTATATGATTACCCAGAGATTGTTGATATTCAAAAAGAACTCTGTTTTGATTTGAAAAAAGTAAATGAAGAATTAAGTAGTTTTTCAAAAGAAGTATTTGGCTTTGGAGAGTTTAGAGAGTTTCCAAAGTTAAATCCAACATTGTTTGGTAAATCTTTTGTTTCACAAAGAGATATTGTAGAAGCTTCTCTTAGAGATGACTCTTTTATAGCAGTTTTACCAACAGGAGGTGGTAAGACTTTTACTTTTTGGCTTCCCTCTATCATCAAAGCAAAATCATATAAATCACTTACGGTAGTTATATCTCCATTACAAGCTCTCATTGAAGACCATATCAGTAGCTTTAATAGAGATGTTGCAAACTATAAAGCTGTTGCTATAAGTGGATTTTTAACTCCACTGGAGAGAGCTAAAGCTGTTGAGCAAGTTATCAATGGTGAAGCTGATATTTTATATATCGCACCTGAATCTCTTCGCTCAAATATGATATTTGGTATTTTGAAAAATAGAGTAATTGAACGATTTGTAGTAGATGAAGCACATTGTCTCTCTACATGGGGTAATGATTTTAGGCAGGATTATTACTATATTTGTGAGTATGTGAAAGATTTATTACAAGAAAAACCTTTTCAAAAACATATCCCAATATCTTGTTTTACGGCAACTGCAAAACCTAGTGTTATCAGAGATATAAAAGAGTTTTTTTCAGATGGCTTAGATATAAAGCTAGATGAGTATATAGCGATACCAGAGAGGAAAAATTTAAGTTATAAATCCATACCAATATCGAGTAAAGATAAATATGGGGAGCTTTTAAAACTTGTTAATAACCATGAAGGCTCAACTCTTATATACATCCCCTCATCTACAAAAAACTGTGATACAATTGCTGAAAAACTCTCCTTAGACACAGACAAAAGGGTAAAATCTTTTCACTCAAAGTTAGAGTCTTCTGAAAAGATGAAGATTTTGAAAGATTATATATCAGATGAGGTAGATATAATTGTTGCTACAACAGCTTTTGGCATGGGTGTTGATAAGCCAAATATTACAAATGTTATACATTTTGAGATGTCAGATTCATTAGAAAGTTATGCACAAGAGGCTGGACGGGGTGCGAGAGATAAAAATCTAAATGCTTTTTGTCCAATTCTTTATGATGAAGATGATTTAGATAAACACTTTGCATCTTTAAATAGGTCAAAAATCACAGCAGATGAGATAAATTCAATTTTTAGGGTTTTGAAAAAAACAAAAGGTGATATTGTAAATAAATCAGCTTTTGAATTGGCTCGTGATGCTCGTTGGGATGTTGAAGATTCATCAAGCGATTATGCCACAAAAGTAAAAACTGCTCTTTTGGAGCTTGAACGAGAAGGGTATATAGATAGAAAGAGAAATAAAGTACACTTTTATGCTGATTCTATCGCTTCAAATAGTATAGAAAAGCTAGAGAATATTTTAAAAAACTCAAAATATAGTGAAGAAGAGAAAGTTAGATTTACGCTGGTGCATCAAGCCATCCTTGGTAAAAGTAAAACTTTAATGGTTCAAGTTGATGAGTTGGCATATCTTTTAGACTATCAAAAGTCTGTTATTTCTGAAGTTATTAATCAGTTAAGAGAGATGGAAATACTGGGTGATAGTAAAGATTTAGAACTTGAGATAAAAAAATCATCCATGTCTGAATTTGAAAATATAAAGAAAATTGAGTTAGCTTTGTTTGAGTACCTATCGAAGTCTTTGAGTGAAAAGATTACGATGAAAGAGTTAAATGAGTACATAAGAGGGTTTCTTAGTATCGAAAAAAATAGTTCAAATATCATAAAAGAGATTATTCGAGATTGGAGAGATAAATCGACATTTATTTTTACTAGAATTTGTAGAGAAAAAGAGTTATGGTATTTCAACTTTATAGATATGCAGAAAGTAAAAGTAAATATTGATAAAAAACATATAATTGCAAAAAAAGTGTTAGATTTTTTCTCTTCGGAGTCAAGTGTAGGCAAAAAAGCTCAAAAAGTTGAGTTTTCATTAAAAAGTCTTCGAGAACTTACAGATAAAGAGTTTACAGCTAAAGAGATTGATAAAACACTGTTGTATCTGCATTATCTTCATGTTTTAGAGTTGTTAAATGGTAGATTTATAAACTACTCTCCTATGCAAATACAAAAAAATAGTGAGAAGTTTAAGGGAAAAAGAAGATATACAAAAATTGAGTATAAAAAAAGGTTAGAAAAGCATTATATTTCAAAGATAGAATCTATACATATCATGGGTGAGTATGCAAAAAGACTACAAAAAGACAACTCAAAAGCTTTAGCATTTATGAGAGATTATTTTACATCGCCATACGATGAGTTTAAGAAAAAATATAATTTGCTAAAAAAGAAGATTACAAGACCTATAACTGAACGAAGATATGAGAAGATATTTTCCAAGATGTCTCTAGTTCAACAAGAGATAATTTCAGACAAAGATACAAAAGCTATGATGATATTGGCAGGTCCAGGGAGTGGTAAAACAAAAGTTTTAGTGCATAAAATCGCTTCTTTAATTTTAACAGAAGATATAAAACCTGAGCAGTTTATGATGCTTACCTTTTCACGAACTGCATCAAGAGAGTTTAAAAGTAGATTAAATACCCTTATCGGTTCACTTTCATTTGATATAGAGATAAGTACCTTTCACTCTTATGCTTTAAATCGAATAGCTAGAGTTGCAAAAGATAACGATGAAGATGTTTTAAAAAATTCCATAATTGAAGCCACAAGACAGATACAAAACAGTGATATAACACTTGCACATAAATCAGTTTTGATTTTAGATGAATTTCAAGATATAAATGAGCATAGTTTTGAATTGGTAAAAGCAATATATGAAGCAAGTGATAAAGAGTTGAAAATCATAGCTGTAGGGGATGATGACCAATGTATCAATACCCATGCAGGAGCTGATATACATTTTATAGAGAAATTTAAAAATGAGTTTGGAAAAGATGAGGAGGGTAAGAATATCTTTAAACAGTATGAACTTTTAACAAACTATAGAAGTAAAAGAGATATTGTAGAGTATTCAAACAGTTATATATCAAAAATTCCAAATCGTTATAAAAGTAAACCATTAGAGTCTTATTCAAAAGAGAGTGGTAAAGTTTGTGTTTATACTTGCCAGTCAAAAAATCTAATTTCACCAGTTATAAAACTTATACAAAAAGAGGAAAACTATAAAAATATTGCTGTTTTAGCATATAGAAATGATGATGTCATGCAGATTTACTCACAACTTCAAGAAGTTGGTATAAATGCAAAGTTTGTTATAGAGAGAGATAAGTTTGATTTAAAAAATATCATTGAGATAGTAGAGTTTGATAAGGTGGTTAATAGCTATCTCGATGCAAAACCTACTTATAGTGATGAAGATTTTGAGAAAGCTTTGGCTGTTATAGAAGAGAGATTTGAAGGTTCAAAAAATTTAAATCTTTTAAGAGGGGTAGTGGATAAATTTTTGTTTGAGAGTCAAAACTATTATGCTTCTGAGTGGTTAGCCTATCTTGAAGAGATAAAATTAGAAGAGTTTGATATATACAATAAAAATATAGTTATCTCAACAATACATAAATCAAAAGGTTTAGAGTTTGATGAGGTAATATTGTTGGTCAGCTCAAATCCTAAAACTGATGAGGAGAGAAGAGTTTACTATGTAGGTATGACACGGGCTAAAAACAGAGTTACTATTGTTAGACATGGAAAAGAGATAACTAAAAAACAAGAGTTTGTGCAGTATATTTTAGATGACGATGAATATAAACAAAGTAGTAAAATAGAAACATTTATTATGGGATTGAATGATATAAAATTAGGATATAACTATCAAAATTATTATGGAATTTTTGATTTAATAGCTGGAAAAGATGTAAAAATTGGAAAAAATCAGTATGGTAATCTATGTATAAAATATAATGGTAAAATGGTTAGTGTATTTTCAAAGGCTTTTAGTAAAGAAATTTCTAAATATTCAGGTATGAAATATCATGCATCAATTGATTATGTAATAGTATGGTATGACAAAGAACATCAAATATATATTAAGCATCCATTGTGCAAGATTACACTAACTAAGCGATAAATATTACTTTTGGTAACAACACTCCAACAAATTACCCCAAAAACTGAAAAAAAATTAAAGTTTTCCAAGTAAGGTTTATTTTTATGTTAAAGTATTCCTAGAACAACTCAAAAGGTTGCTTTAGAGTTGGCACATAAGGTGCTAGGATAGTTTTAAGAACTTTTATTTGGAGTATAGATTATGAAAACAAAGTCAATTTTATTTACACTTTTAGGTTTAGCGTTATTTTCAGGATGCACATCAGCCACTACGGCAGAAAAAGAGGTAAGAGAAGTGGAGAGTCCAACATACAATATTATCAAAACTTCACAATACCCAGCAGACACTAGAGGTGAAAAAGAGTTTTTAGTTTATCATAGTGATACTCAGAGTGATGTTACAGCTTTTGTAACTGAGTATGAAAAACTTACAGATGAAGAGGCTCCAATATTTGAGGGCAATATGATTATCGCTAAAAGTGGCGAAAAATCAAACGGCGGTTATAAAATCTCAATTTCTGATGTTATAGATGTGGGTCAATATACAGAAGTTACAATTCTTTTAGAAGCTCCTGGAACTGAGTGTATGGCGACAATGGCTTTGACAAATCCTTATGTGGTAGTTGAGTTTCCAAATGACCATAAAGAAGTGAAGTTTGTGGAGAAAAATATTGTAGTTAACTGTAATTAATTTATAGTGCTATACC
>JAOZKZ010000029.1:2234-16161 GCA_029935075.1 Campylobacterales bacterium | reverse complement strand
AGTACTAAAAGTCTTAAATTCTTTTGATATAAAACTTACAGCTGAAAGTGCCTAGTATTGTTCCCACCAAGTATCACCTAGTATTTTTAAAAAAAAGTATCCAAGTACTTGCTAGGCTTTAGTCCCCGCAATCTCGATGAGTTCTTTGTCTTTGAAAAGTAGAGCGTTTACAATCTTGCTAATACTCATCTTTTGTTCATAGGCTAGTTTTTGAATAAAACTTTCAATTTCTGGTTCAAGATAAATTGGCACTTGAAATGTTGCATCTTTTTTATAAAACTTACCTCTTTCACCTTTTGAAAAATCATACTCTTTTTCCATATTTTAACCTTCCTTGTATATATTTTTTTCTGTTTTTGTTGCTTTTCTAGCACTAATCATCCTAATGTTGCCGTTATCTTTGTTAATAGAGATAAAAGTATGAATAACTACCAGAGTTCTAGTTTCGATGTCCAACCCAATGGTAATCCATCTATCTTCACTCTCACTATGCTTTTCATCAAAAATGGAAATAGCATTTTTATCTTTAAAAACTGACACTGCAGATTCAAAGTTGATTTTATGTTTTCAAGGAAAGTTTGCTAAAGCAACCGCTATTCGCTACTTTTGAGAGATTTGTTTTAGCTTTGTTTGGATCCCATTCAAAATTATAGTTCATAAAATTCCTCGAATGTGCATTTAGGTTATTATAGCAAAAAATTAATTGATATGAAATATTTAGGTTTTTTTCTTTTGTTTTGGGTGCCTTTTTTAAAAGGTACATGATGTGCATAGTAGCTTTTATTGAAAAGTTACTAGTTGAACCCTCGTATCAAATCCTAAATTATACCATCTTTTTAAGCATATCTAAAAGCCATCATTAACCAAACCTTAGTTATCATATTTACTGCATTTATGCTGGCGTGGCATAATGGTTGTGCACTGGGCTTCAATTCCAGATGAGGGCTTCCACCCTTTACGCGGGTTCGATTCCCGTCGCCCGCTCCAAAATAGAAAAGAGATATAAAATGGCTAAAAAACTTTATAGTGTAGGGATACCTCATATTCAGAGGTTTATAACTGAACAAAAATCAGATATAAACCAACTCATACAAAACCCTTCTTATTTTGAATATGCCAAGATATTTGGCAGGAGTCATTATGAGGTTTATATCCAACATTTTATAGAGCAGTTTAAAATCAACAAAGAGATGGACTATGCTGTAAAAGTTCTTAATCATTACAAATCTTATGACTATATCTACCAACTCTATAAACTTTTAAATTTAGAACGATTTGAAGATGCTCAAAAGTTTTCTACATTTGATGAGTCAACAAAAAAAGATTATCATAAAAGTATCTTTTATATCTTTGTCTATCATCTTACAACTCTGCCGCAAACACTAAAAGAGGATATAGAACATAAACTTTTTACGCACTATTTTTTGCACACTTTAGCGACACTTAGCCTTAGTACAAAAACTAAGATAAACTATAAAAACCTCTCTTTAGCCCTTTTAAAAACAAGAGAACTAACACTCAAAGAGTCTTTTAAAGAGGTAGAGCAAAAAGCTTTTTTCACACTTTTTATCAACCAAAAACCTCATATAGAACTTACGGGAAAATCGATAAAAACACTTTCAAAGAATGCCTATAAAAAACTCTTTTTTGATTTGCTAGACCAGAAGATTTAATACCAACTCTTGACAAATCAAGAGATATTATGTAAAATAAGGCTTAATTTTTCTGATAAAGTTAAATGAAAGAGTTGTTAAATTTTTACCATCAGTTTTTCTGATATTTTGTCGCAGTGCTTTGTGGCAAGTATGAAGAATCATAGACAGATATAGTGGGTTTAAAAAACAATTATCTTATTTTCCTTTGATTGTCAATGACGAAGGCTCAAGCCGTGGGTGTAAACTTGGCGGATGGACTTGTTCAAATTAGCGTTGAGAGTTATGAGGATAGAAGCAGATGAGATATGTTTTCTTATACTATAAAGTCATTTTGATGCTCTGAGTGTTTTACTTTTTTGTGGCTTGTTAGATGTACACTAAGGATACGATTTGAACTGAAAAAACTTTTTAGATTTAAATTTGGGAGATAAGATAACTACTCTTATATTAAAGTTTACTTTCAAAGGTTTTACACTTTTGTTTATGTCAACTGTTTTCCTATATGGCTTAGAAAACACAAATACCCCTTCTCTAAAAAGCCAAACAGGTATATCAAAATTAGACCACTATGTAGATGCTAAAAACTTTTTAAAAGATTTTCCAAAATACTTTGAAGACAAAGAGATACTAGAAGTAATTACTCTTTGAGAAAAAGAATGGATTTGAAATTGACAAAAATCAATTAAATATTATTCGTATTTAAAAAGATATACATGAATAAAAAAAATCAAGAAAAGACATATAACAAATATGAAAAAATATGCAGCAGATTTTTATCAAAAACTTTATGATAACGAATATCCTATTTTCAAGGAAATAAATGAAATTATAAAATCATATAAAGAAATAGCTAAATGAAGAGAAGAAGTTAAAGAATGAAGAGAAGAAGTTAAAAAATTAGAAGAAAATTTAGAACAGGCAACAAGAATATTAGATAAACTTAAATGAAACTCTATTAAATAACTAAATACGAAACACTTTTTCAAAACCCACTTTACCTTTCTAGCAGAAGTTGAGATCGAGATTATCAATGATGAGAATGGATGGTCACCTTATATTAGTTTGGATGATGCTTTGAAGTTAGATACGCTTCGAGAGTTACTTCGAGCAGAAAAAATTTCTCAAGCAAAAAAATATGCAAAAGTTTATATTTTAAAACCTATCGCCGCCTAAGTAAGAGTCTCATAGGGTGAACAAAATCCACCTTTATCATTATTCAGGTTTGACCCCATCCCCGAGTGTAACTTTTTTATAGAAGAGAGGATTTATATCTTGTACTCTTTTTAAAAACTCATCACCATATTTTTTCAAAGTCTCTTTTGGTGTTTTTTTTAAGAAGTATTTAAAAAACTCTAAATTCTCATACTTTGTACTATCTAGTTTTGTTAGATACAGCAAATAACTTTGAAAATAGCTGTTATCATGAGGGATAGCTCCTAAATCAAAATCATAATTTTCTATAAAATACCTAGCTATTTCAAAACTATCTCTTTGTAGGGAATTTTGCAAGTAGTGAGTGTTGTTTGTATCGATTTTTGCCCCTTTTGATATAGCCTCTTTTATATCATCTAGTGTTGCATATAGAGATAAGCTTGATAGAGTTGTTGTGTTGTAAGAAGTTTGATAAGTTGGTGCTATACCTTTTGATAGTAAGTACTTGTATATACTTAAATCTTTATCCACACTTTCATACATCATCTTTTTTAAGTAACCGTTCTTTAGTGAATTATCATCTAGTGAATCTATTATAAGTTTAAGTGTATCAAGTCTTTTCAGTTTGATGGCAGATGAGAGTAGGGAGTATTTACCGCTTATATTTTCTAGTCCAAATGAAACATTGACCTCTTTTAGTGGATCTATGGAAGAGGTTTGTAAGATAGTTTTTATGGAGTTTCTATCGTCTTTTATGATGTAATGTATTGCTTTTGATTCATCACTACTGTTATCAAAAAAACCAAACTCTCTTTTTAATGGATGGATATTTTTTTCTTTGATTTTTAGCTCTTTTTCTTTTTTTAGAGTAGATAAAATCTGATCTAAAACTTTAGTTTTGTTTGTATCTGATTTAATCACTATATTTTGAGTATTTGCAATTATCGATATAGACAACAAGAGTAAAATCTTAATCATAAACTATCTCCTTTATTTTCATTCAAATATTACGCTTTTGATCTTTAAAACTCTGCTACTCAAAAAAACCCATTCTCTTTTTCTTTGGAGCATCTGTTTTTAGGTGCTCTTTACTATAACTTTATCGACTATACCTTAGTAGACACCTTTAAATTTATACTCAACACTACTCCCACCTTTCGATTAAAGAAAAGGCAAATAAAGAAACTATTGCGATAATAATAATAGTAGCCTCATGTAACTCTTTTTTAAAAAATATACTCGTTAGCTGTTTTAAGACAAATACAGATAAAAAATAAGCACTAAAAAGAAAAAAGAGGGTAAATCCTCTAATAGAAAATTCTCCACCTTCGCTGAGAGGTGTATATACATAAAATTTAATCTTATCGCCTACATTCACAAAAGGAAGTTTATAAGTATTAAGTTTACCGTATCTTACTTGGTCATTTTTTGTAGTATAGTTGTATTGTATATTTTTGTATGTTCGTGTACGATAACCACTCTGTCGAGTATGACTTTCTATACTTGTTATATGTATATTTTGGTCTTTATAAAAAGGAGGAAAAACAATCCCCGATACTAAAGCATATAGTAATAAAAAAGCCAAAATATAAAACTTTTCTTTGTAGTATTGAACACTTATACTTTTTGAGGTCTTACTTAGCAACTTCAATCCTATAAGTAAAAACTTTACTCTTGTTCATAAGTGTAAAATTGTGCAGTAAAATATCGCTAAATTCTTCTTCAAGTATAAACTTAGCACTAGAATCAAGCATCAGTTTTGTTAAGATATTATCAGTCTTTTTTATTACATCATTTGGTATGTCTATGTAGAGAGTTTTTTGTATAGTTTTTATATGCTGTCCAAATTCTTTAGCACTTATATAGTCCAGTCTTCCGTAAAATCTAATCTTATCTTTGTCAAGTAATATTTTAAAGTGCTTCGTATTTAAAACTACTGATGTATCTTTATATTTACTGGTTATACTGATTTTACCCTGAGAAAACTTTACAAGTCTTTTAGCTATTAGCTGTGTGTTAAAAGTAGTGTTATCTAAAACCTCTTCTATGTATCCATTTCTCTTTTTTAGTTTATGAAAACCCTTTACATAATAATAAGCGTCTTCATCTCCTAAATAATAGGCAAATAGAAAATGGTATTTAGACTTTATATCTCCTGCATCTCTTTTCAATGGATCATGTCCTAGGTTGTAATAGTGTGAACCTAAGTTATAATGGATTAGACTTCTGTACGGCTCTAGATTTAAAGCTTTATGTAGTATTTTTAGTGCTAACTCTGGTTGATGCATTATGTTGTGTTCTTCATTTGAGTATAACTTTGCTGCCTCAACCATACAGTCAGTTATATTTTTATCTACACCACTCATATATGATTCAAGAGCTTTAGTATAGTTTCCTTTTGTCTTGTAGAGTTCTCCGTTTATATAACATTCGTTATATTTTCCATGTACAGTGCTAATAAGAAAGAGTAGTAAAAATATAAATCTTATGCACAAAAGTTTTGCCTTTATAAATTATTCTTTTATATTATAGTGGAAAATTGATATGTTTAGTTAGTGCCGTAATAGATTATTTATTTAGGATAAAATTTTGACGGTTTTTTACTTCCTTTGATTATTACTCAAAAAATCCCATTCTTTTTTTCTTTGGAGCATCAGTTTTTAGGTACTCTTTAAGCTCATCGTAAAGCCCACTTTGATTAGCATACTCTACGACATTTTTTGCCATCTCTTGCCACTCTAGGGTGGTTGGTTTTGTCTCTTTTATGATTTTGTTGATATCTTCTTGTGTTATGTTCCTCTCTTTGCCACTCTCTAGTATCTCTTCTATAACACTCTCACCAACTTTATCAACAACACCTTTTATATCTGCTCCTGAAAAGTGAACACTTGACTTTGCTAAAAGTTCATAGTCTATAGTTTCTATTGGCAAATCTTTTAGTTGTAGTTTAAATATATCTGATCTAGCATCTAAATCAGGTGGAGATATAAAGAGAGTTCTATCAAATCTCCCTGGTCTTTTAAAGGCACTATCCACATCCCAAGGGGCATTTGTAGCTCCGATGATTAGTATGTTTTCATTGTCACTTTCTACTCCATCCATCTGGGCTAAAAAAGCATTTATGGTAGTTGCAAGTGAGCTGTGTTTTAAAAGTTCTCGTTTTCTACCTAGTGCATCTATCTCATCGATAAACATAACAGCAGGGCGATTGGCTCGAACAGTATCAAAGAGTGCTTTTATGTTTTTTTCACTCTCACCCACATACATGTTTAGTATCTCATCTATGCTTATGTTGTAAAATGCCGCTTTGCACTCTCCTGCAATCGCCCTTGCAAAGTAACTTTTTCCGCATCCTGGTGCTCCATAAAGCAAGATGCCACCACCTGCTGTTTTTTTGAACTTTTTGAAAAGTTCTGGATTTTTAAAAGGTTGGATGATTTTGATACTAGCTTGTTTTTTTAACTCCTCTAACCCTCCGACATCTGCAAAACTTAGTTTATACTTTTCTGGCATTGGTTCAAAAGTTTTGATGCCATTTTTAGCACTTACATCATTTGTTAGTTTTTCATCCATCATCTCTCCTTTTTGTCATATAGTTGTATATCGCCAAAAATAAAGGAGACATGAAAATAGCTATAAAGAGGCACCATATAGCACCATCTTTACAATCAAAGTTATTTATGATGATGATAGTTAAAAATGTATATAAAACTGTAATTAAAAAGTTTTTAGCACTCATGATAGCAACTATCAAAAACGATATAACCAGAGGTGCTTTTAAAAAACTATACTCATCACTCATTTGATTATACAGATAAATGAATGCTAGACTAAATAATATAAGTGTTGGTATGAAAATATAGTATTTTTTAAATGCTTTTTTGTTGAACTGTGATTCTTTATAAAAAGGATGTTTGAACAAAAAATAGCTTAGTTGATTTTCGCCATCTTTTTTAAGTTCTTTACTTTTATCTCTTAACCTTTGATAAGTTGTCACTACGATATGAGAAACACCAAGCATAAAAAAACTATACAATGGTGCTAAAAATAGTAATCCTATGTAGGCTGATGCTTGTGAGTGTGTAAAGTACATATTTATAGCTAGCAAGAATGCGATAAAAGGCATGTTAAACCTCCAATCCCTAGACCCAATCCCACCTACAACAACAAACAAAAACCCAACCAAACCCTCTAAAAATCCAAACTCATCTCTGCTACTATGAACCATATAGCTAAGTCCAAGGGTAAAGAGCATCATAAGTGGTACATAGTGATAGTAAAAGTTGATAAATTTTAAATCTTTTTGGTAGTTTTTTTCAAATGGATTTTTAGAGAGTAGGTGTGAGAGTATGGACTCTTTTTCCTTTAGATTGGAACTAAAAAGAGATTGTTTCATATTAAGAGCTAGTTCATTTTGAGGATCTTTTGAAAGAACATCATCTACAACCTTTTGAGCTTTACTATGAGATTCTAAGTCATATAAAATCAAAGCATGATCTAGATGAATGTCTAGATTATTGCTATCTAACTCTAAAGCTTTATCTATCATCTGTTTTGCTTTTTTACTCTTGCTTTGATACAAAAGTGCTTTTGCATATAGTGCATAGTATGAGGGGTTTTCAGGCTCTGTGGTTAGTGCTTTTTTGATATATACCTCTGCTTGACTTGGTTTATCTTGGTATGTATATGTAAGTGCTTTGTAGTATGAAAATTCACTTAGATCAGGATAGCCACCTAAAGCTATATCAGCAAACTTCATAGCATCATCGTAGTTTTTTAGATTTATATATGAGAGGATGATATGTGGGTAGAGTATATATGACTCAACTTCGCTTGTATGCAGGTTTGATAGTGAAAGTTCTAGAGTCTCTTTATACTTTTCAAGCTCAAAAAGAACTTTTATCTTTTCACTTATCATACTCTTCTAACTTTTCTTTAAAATAGTTGTGAACTCTTTTAGACCTCTGATCTTTGAGAACTTTTTTTATATTTTCTTTGTCATAGTGTGTTATATCTTTTCGTGATTTTGTATATAACTCTCTTATAAGTTGTGCATACTCTTTTAGCAAGATATCGCTGTTTTTATCGTCATTATGTTCTAGATCAAACTTCATCATATCGATATAAGATTCACCATACATATCAGGTTGAGCATGTGTTTTTACATCACCTTTGTTGTAGATATATAAGTACTTGTATTTTTCATAATTTTTAAGCAAAAACTTCAATGCTTCAATCTGCTTTTTTATATCTTTTATCTTATCACTCCAAGTATATTCAGTTCCTATGATATTGTAGAGGATAAATGCCTCCTCCCAATACTCTTTTTTTATAATCTGTTTTGCAGAGTTAAGGAGTTTCAATCTAAGTTCTAGTGGGTATCTTTTAAAGACTTTGGATTGGATAAAGTATATGACAAAGTTTCTTTTGATTTTTTTACTAGATGTACCTGTTAGAAACATTTCTTTAAAATCCCCTACGGTAAAGCTAATGTCTTGATACAAAATAAATACATCGCTATGTTTTTTGATGTACTTTTGTAGTTGTTTTTTAGATACTAGATACTTCGGATCTTTTTTTATCCGTGCGAGTTCATTTGTAAACTCTGATGCAAAAACAACAGGAGTTATCTCTTTTGCAAAGATATTTATATATAGTAGTGATAGTATCAAAAATATTCTCATTAAAAACCTTCGTATATTTTACGCATCATGACAAGCATATTGCATGCCATGTGTAGTAGTTGTTCTTTATTTATCTCTATTATTTCCATTTTTATCTAGCCACTCTAGCGTATGTACTTCACAATTTCCCCATGCTCTTTCGATATACATGGAGGCATTGTTGATAGATGTTGCTGCATGTTGGAGGTTGTCAGCTAAGCGTTTTCGACCTCTCTTTTCATCTGCTTTTGCATCTTCGTTTAGTTTGTTCGCTAAATCTGTCAACAAGTCACCTAGTGCATCATAGTAGAGGTCACCAATCCTGATGGCAAGTTCTTTGTTTGAAAAACCTACATCTTTTGGTTTCATTGTATGTTTGAAGTAGTTACCAACAGAGAAAAACTTTCGTATACTTTCAAAGTGTTTCTCTATCTCATCAAATCCATGAGAACCACCTTCTTCTACTAACATTTTGCATCCGTCATATTTTTCTACGGCTTCTTTATAGTCTAAAAGCTCATCTCCTTTTTGGACAAGTAGCATAAACTTGTCTCTCTCCAAATCATGTACCTCATAGCTTTTTAGCATATCAAGATGTTTTGTTTCCCATTTGAAACTACTGTTATCATAAAAGTTAGGAGCATCACCTACTGCACTACTTAGCGTTGCTGTTGGATTTACTGAAGGATTTAGCAAAACTACTTTTTTGACATAGCGATGTTGTGCCAAATAACTTGTATAATATCCTCCAAGTGATGAACCTATCAAGTAAACTTCACCCTTGTAAGAGTCTATAAGTTCTTCTAGCGTTTTTATAGCAAGTTCAGGTACAAAAGAGAGTGAAGGTGCTAAAAATGTTTCACCGATAGAGTTAAAATAGTCTCTAAAAGCCTTAGCTTTGCTACCCTCACCACTACCACCAAATCCATGTATATAAATAATCATTTATCCCTCCTTCGTTTTTCTTCCATAAGGGCAATAGCCAGCTTATTTTTAGCGATATCTTTCTTTAATTGTTCTCTTACTTCCATCAGGGCAAAACCTAGTTTGTTTTCACCACGCCACTCTTTTGGATTGGTGGCTTTTGGGTCATCTTTAGCAAGTCCTATACCCCAGATGGTGTCCATAGGACTGGCTTCAACAAGAATTTTATCTTCGGTTGCTAGTAGATAATCGGCTAGTTCTGAGTTTTGAGAAAATTTGTTTAGATTTCCTGCAACAACGACATTAAACGAGGCTTTTTGCCAAACTGCTTCATCAAAATTTTTCACTTTTCGTCCTAAAAGTTGTACTTTTCTTGGACTTTTTGTACCTAAAATTTCTTTAGCACTATCCCAATCAAAAAATATTGCTGCTTTCTCATACATCATATAGTGTTCAGCAGTTGGAAAGTGATTATAGTATCCAGTAGTACCAAACTCTTCATACTCTGTAAAAGTAGTAGCATACCATTGGTTTAAACAAGATATATCTACTACCTCCTTTTTTGGCTCATCCCAAAAGAAAAGATACTCGAACTTTTCACCTTTATCTATACGCTCTATAAGTATTTCTCTAGTTATCATCTGCTCTCCTTCGTATATCGTCAAAAGTATACTCTTTAAGTAGGTTACCATTTCTGTAAATAACTTCTAAAAGATTTTTTCTTTCCTCAAGTTCATCTTCTCTTATGGTCGTAAAATCCTCCAACAATGCCAACCTTCCTTTTTTAGAACGCTTCTTACTATCACTGATAGGATTTTTAAATACATCTCTCCATGCACCATCTACCATGATAGCAGAAGCTTTCATCGCAAAAGAAAAAGTATCACGATTTGGTTTTTGAAGCAAAGCTCCACCCATACCAAAGGCGATATTTTCAGTTGAATAACCTTCCTCTTTTATGGCTTGAAGTATCACTTTTATACTCTCTTTATCAACACCATCACCTTGAATGATACGAACAGAGTCATCTAAAACGATATACCCTTTACTATTTTTCTCCCCACCAAATGCTTTATAAACTCTTTGCATCACCTCTAACACCATCTCTTTTGGATTTCCAGAATCAGGTCGTATAATGAGAGTTGCACCGCTTTGTTTTACTCTTTTCTTTAGTGTCTTTCCCCAGATATTGCTTACAGCATTGTAGATATCGTAAGAGTCTGATACTACAGCAAAAAGTTTTCCCTTTTTTGCAAATTGCTCTATCATGTTTTCATAAGCAGCCACTTCTGATTCTTGTGTCCAAGATGTCATCGTAGAATGTTCACTAGCAGGTATAGAAAAACCAGCCATGTCGGCACCGTAGTATCTTCTTGCACCCACGATGGCTGATAAGGTATCTGTCCCTTGAAAATTTACCAAGTGAGCCATACCTCCAAGCATCGCAGACTCTTCGCTAGATGCACCTCTTGAACCAAAATCATGTAACTTAAAGGGTAGTACAGTTTCTATTTCATCACTCGTTTCTTGTAAATACTTTTTGATGATTTGTTTCACATCATAAGAGATAGTTGCTACGGTAGTAGGATACCAGATAGCTCTTAGCAACGCAGTCTCTATATAAGAAGTAAGCCAAGGAAGTTTTTTATCGGTGTTGACTACTTGTACCAAAGGAGACTTCAAAGGAATCAAAGAACCTTCTTTCACAGCACAAATCTCTAAAGGCAAATACCCATCATATGTTTCCAAGATATACTCCCAGTCTGTATAGTTAAATGGCAAACCATGTGCTGTTAAAATATCTTTTGCTTCTTCTAAATCTTCTCTTGTAAAGGGTGTAAGTAGATACTCTTTGATAAATGCTTGCAATCCAAAGAATAGGGTGCTTTTTGACTCTCCACCTCTTGCTTCTATATAAGATGAAACATACTCACTCTTAGGTGGGTATTGTAAAAAGTGGCTTGATTTGTAGCTGTCTGTGTTTAGTATAATGTTTTTCATAGAAAATCCTTCTATTTTTATCTGTATGAAAAAAGTCGTCTATCGACTTCACTCTTGTTTATGTTTACCCTAACATCGCCTGTATGATATGAAAATGGTCTTCAAACATCATCTCAGGTTTTACCTCGCAAAATGGTATCCAAAAAGCATGATTGGCATCATCTCCTCCTTTGACTTTAGGAAGTTGTGTACCATTTAACTCTATCAAGTACGCATGGGTAATAGTTCGTCCTCTAGCTGAACGATAAGGGTCGTCAAATACTTCAGTTTTAGTGATACTGCCAGCAAGTACGGGAGCAGGAACTTTGATGCGTGTCTCTTCTCGTAACTCTCTTATGACTGCATCTTTAAGTTTCTCTTTGGGATTTACAAATCCTCCTGGAAGTGCTATCCTCCCTTTTCCTGGTTGGGCTTTACGCTCAACTAAAAGTATATGACCAG
The DNA here is from genome assembly GCA_029935075.1 of Campylobacterales bacterium. GTDB lineage: Bacteria > Campylobacterota > Campylobacteria > Campylobacterales > QNZT01 > SZUA-1433. The sequence continues at coordinate 4,325 of JAOZKZ010000029.1, read as the reverse complement.
ATTGAACAACGATGGCATCCACCGTTACAAAAGTAGGCGCATAGGGTGCTGCTTCCCAACCTTTTTTGTAATCTCTTACAAACTTAAACTCATGGGCTACTTGTGTATAACTGTCAGTAAGCTTGAACTTTTCCAATGCTTTAGAAACAGGTTTGCTAAGCGTATCTGCTATTTTTCCATCTTCAAAGTACAACTCTCGTATATCTGTAGAAGATATATCTTCATGATTTGTTATCTCGACTCTCTCCCATTGGGGAAATTGTGAAAGGTAGTATGAGCTTTCATCTTTTTGATGTCCTATAAGCCCTATGGTAGGATTTGAGGCAATCTTAGAGTGAATAACACCAGAAACTATCTGTTGTACAGACTTTATCCAAACGGCTTCGTTGTAGATGTTGTCCATGATAGGTAGTACTAAAATGTGTCGGTTTTCTTCATCGCTAAAGACTGAACGAACAAAGCGTTCTCGTTCATTGAAATCCCAAGGATTACGAACCGTGCGAGGTTGGTAGGGTGAACCTACAAGTATGATGATTTTGTCACAAAGACTAAGTGCTTGGCGAACAACACTCTCGTGACCTAAGTGAAAAGGCTGAAATCTGCCTATAAAAATAAGATAATCGTATCTCATCAGTAAACTCCTTACTGTGAATGAACCAAAGTCGGTTCGTGGCTTACCATATATGGGTCTATCCCGATGGCACATATGCAACAAGAAATCCTCTTGTTAAGTTTAAGTTTAGCACGAGTTTGTTTTAGTTTAGATTAAAGTTGTTGGTTTTAGTTTGGAGTTTTTATTTATGTTTCTTTATTACTCAGAGTTTAAAAACAAAATTTGATTTTGGATAACTATTTGCTATAATGAAGGTATACTATTTTTTAAGAGGTTGAGATAAAAAGCATTGTAATGATAAAAAAATAGTAAACAGTGAACCAAAAACACTGTGGGCAGAGTTTGCTGAAAAAATGGATGGTTTATTTACTCCTGATATCGTTGAACATATAAAAAATGGCCGCAAAGAGGCTAGAGATAATTTTACCGTTAATGCTTAAAAATGGGAAAACATTACTTACTAGATACAAATATAATTTCATATTTAACAGATTCAAATTCTCCATATAACAAGAGTGTAAAAAGTCATATAACTGATGAAGGATGGATAGATATATAAAAAAGTTAAAAATCCTTACAACCTAAATAATTTTGAAAATGCAAAAAAGATAAAAAAGTTGTTAGAGCCACTTTAACTATATTATAAATAACATTACAATCACGGTATTTCACATGGTTGTACATTATGGTATAATAAATCAAAAAACTAAACATAGGAGGTAAATCATGCAAACTATACGACTAGATGTCAGCAATGATATATATGATAAAGTAATGATATTTATAGAAAATTTACCTAAAAACAAAGTTAAACTGCAAGTTGAAAGAAAAGAGGAAAAATCTAACAAAAAAAAGACCAACTCGTTGGTAGAGTTTTTTCAATCTTCTCCTTTGGTGGATGAGATATCACTTAAGAGAGATAAAGAAATCTATAAAGGTAGAGTTGAATTTTGAGATATTTGCTAGATACAAATATCATCTCTGAGTTTATCTCTAAAAAACCAAATCAAAAAGTTTTAGATTTTGTCAAATCTCTCGATGAAGATAATATATATCTTTCCGTTATCACTATAGGTGAGATAAAGTTTGGCATACTAAAGGTAAAAAGTCAAACACGGAAAGAACAACTACTCTTATGGCTTGAAGATGATTTACTGCAAAGGTTTAAAGGAAAAATCGTAGATATAGACATAGAAACCATGCTTAAATGGGGAGAGGTAAATCAACATCTTCAAAGTATTGGTCGTCCTATATCTATAATGGATTCTTTGATAGCTACATCTGCATCTACTAAAAATATGATTTTAATTACAAGGAATGTAAAAGATTTTTACAATTTTGATATAGAGATAATCAATCCATTTATATAAGAAACAATATAGAGATAGCGAAGTTATTAAACAATTGAGATACTTATTTTAGGGATTTTAAATGGTGTAGCTGACGAAACTCGAAAACACTCGGATTCTTCTCCTTAA
>JAOZKZ010000029.1:0-2134 GCA_029935075.1 Campylobacterales bacterium | reverse complement strand
GATTTTAAATGGTGTAGCTGACGAAACTCGAAAACACTCGGATTCTTCTCCTTAATCCCCTAAATAAAAAAGTTGTTAGATAAAGACTGTTGTAATTTCTTTATCCTTGATTCCATAACTCTGTATTCAGTAAAAAACCTTAAATATAAAATATTATATTATTTTAAATATTACAATAAATAATTTAATTAAAATTAAGTTGTGTTTAAAAAGATATTGCTACAATAAAGCTTTATTTTATACTAGAGAAGTCTATAGGGAGAAACATGAGAAGTTTATTTTATTGGTTATCTGTAACAATTGTTTTGTTTGTATTTACAGCTTGTGGTGGTGGAGGTGGTACAAATCCTGAGAATAAAATACCTATAGCATCCGCAGGTAAAAATCAAGTCATCACTATTGGTCAAAGTATCTCATTTGATGGTTCTTTGAGTAGTGATAGTGATGGAGAGATTGCTAGTTATATTTGGAAAATAGATAATAATATACTAGGAAATAGTATATCTTTTACAAAAAGTGACTTTGCTGTTGGAGATTTTGCTGTAGAGTTAGTTGTAACAGATGATAGAGGTGGACAATCTAGTGATAGTATCAATATAACTGTACTTGATGTTTCTATTATTACACAAGCATTTATTAAAAAAACTTTAGAGGCAAACCAAACAATTATAAGTAAAAAAGTATTGGCTAATGACAATGAAACCATTGTGGAATTATCATTTAATTTATTGGAAAACAATATTACAACTGATATACCTATCAAAGCTATTAAAGAGCATTATGAAAAAGATGGGCTTTCTTCAGACTTTATAATCATTGATTTAAATGATAAAAATATTTCAAATTTTGAAGTTACTCTATCGAATATAAATAAAGTCAATAAGAGATTAAAATCAAATAGAAAAAACAGAGCCTTATTGACTGATTTTCAAAAAAATTGTAATGATGTTGTAAATAGAGGAGTTTATAGATTTACAAAATCAGAAAGTATCGTTAGTCTCCCCGTTAATACAAATATTTGTGAATATATTTCTGGTATCAATTTTGAATATGATAAGTTATCTAAACAGTATAAATTTTCTTTGGATTTTCCAAATAATTTCTTAATAGAAAATAAGTTCGAAATGGCAGTTGAATATAAACTTAATATTTTTGATGTTGACCCATATGAAATTGATGAGCATTTGGTGCTTGAGCAAGATAAACGCTATTTAGTTAGAATAGGTTTTGCTAAAGATGTTAGCGGTGCTTATAGTGCCCAATTTAGAAAAGTTTTTAAATCATTTTTCTCATTTTATATCACAACAGATTTATTAAAACAAAATGATGACGCCATTCTCGTGAAAAGAACTTTAAAAGATACTAGAGCACATGAAGATTTTAATGAATATAAATATGGGTTCAATAACTTCACTGACTCACAAGAACTTAAACTTCCAGTCATCCTTGATGAAACTATAACACATAGAATTGTTGATTTTGATAATGTTCTTGATATTACTAAAACAACTCCAAATGAAGCTTGGAATAAATCCAATTATACCTCTTTTGGTAAAATAAAATATAAAGATAGAATACCTTTACTACTTATCCATGGATGGCAGGGAAGTAGTGGTTTAACAGACCCAACAAATTTAAGTTTATGGGAAAATTCTGAACTTAACTATTGGCGTAATTTTTTATCATATTATTTAACTTCTGAAACATTACATGAGATATATCATGTTTATATTTATCATTATACATCTTTCAAGCATGTTACTTACAATGCAAAGATATTGCAAGAATTACTTGATGATGCAAAATATCTATACCCTAGTTCAGATTTAGCAAAAGGTTTGCTTTCAAAAGATAAAGGGCTTACTATACTTGCTCACTCCATGGGTGGACTTGTAGCTAGGGCATTGACTGAAGAGCATAAATATTTTGGAAGTAACCTAGAAGGTCTAAATAAATTAATTACATTGGATACTCCACATCATGGTTCTGCAGGTAGTGTAGATAGGTTTATAACAAATGAACTAAAAGATTTAGATACACATGGTGCGATAGATTTGAATTATGATAACTTTGATGATAAATATAATGCAAATATTCTTCAAAAAGACTATTTTGATAGACGACATAGTAAACT
>JAOZKZ010000155.1 GCA_029935075.1 Campylobacterales bacterium | reverse complement strand
ACCAAAAGGGCTAGTTGAACACTAGCCTACCTTTTATACAACTTCTCAGCACTTTTAGTCTTAAACTTATCAGGATAAATCCGCTGGAGAATCTCAAAATGTTTTTGAACCATCAAAACAGCATCAGGACTAGTCTTGCCAATCATTGAAAAATATTGTTCAGCTTTTTTGTTATCGCCTTCAAGAATGTAAGCTTCTGCGATATGTTCAGCTGCAAATTTTTCACCAACTTTTAAAGCACTTTCACCGGCTCGAATAGCGGCTTTAAAATCCCCACCTACAAGATAGTACCATGCCGCTCTGCCGTTGCTATTTCCCTCTTCCATGCTTTGTGCGTATAGCATACAAGATTCTTGTTTGGAGAGGTCTGCTTTTTGTTCTACATAGTAACCACACTTTACATACTCTTTGGCAGTTTTACATGTGTCACATTTTTGAAGTTCTGTGGCATGGTTTGCACTTAACATTGTTAATATTATTAAAACTATTTTTATCATTCTTTATTCCTCTAGTAGACTATTGGCAAATTGTATCGCTTCTTCGCTTACCTTATCGCCACTTATCATTCGTGAGAGCTCTTGGACGCGCTCATCTTTTGCTAACTCTTTTATCTTGCTTTCGCCATTCTCTTTATAGACTAAAAAATGTTGTTCTGCAAATGAGCTAAGCTGTGGTTGATGGCTGATGGCAAATACTTGGTAAGTTTTGCATAAAAGTTTTAGAACCTTTGCAATACTCATAGACTCTTTTCCACTAAGATTTGCATCAATTTCATCAAGGATCAGTATACCGCCCTTATCATGTATAAACTCACTTGACGCTGCTAGTTGTGCGAGTCTGATCCGGTTTAATTCACCTGAACTTACTTTGTTAAGGTCGGTGTTTTTTAAAGTGACTGTTATCTGGTCATATCCCATCTCATGTAGCTCTGATCTTTGGAGTTTAAAAGTGACATTTTCTAGATATAAAAGGCTTAGATAATGCTCAACTCTAAGGCTTAATGTTTTTAGTGCAGTTGAACGCTTTTGGGTCATAATCGTAGCAGCTTCATCAACTTTTTGTTTAAACTCTTTGACTTTTTTCTCTAATGTACTTTTTTCAAATTCGATATTTTCATAACGAGAAAGTTCCTCTTTCTTCTTCGCTAAATACTCTAATGAACCCTCAATAGAGCCATATTTCGTTTTAAGTGATGAAAGGTTTTCTAGTCGCTCTAACATCTCTTCAATATTGAGGTCGCTTAATTCATTTAATCTTTCAGTTGCATTTTCAAAAGTTACTCTAAGCTCGTTTAGGGATTCATCAAAAAAGCTACTTTCAACTTCTAAAAGTGAAAGGGCATCAGTTACTTTTGACTCTAATTCAAAGATATCAGAAGCTTCTGCGAGTGCGTTTTCAATTTTCTCTTTTTTGGAGAGTTCTTTTTTCTGCAACATGAGTGTTTTATACTCATCCACTTGTGGGTTTATACCTTCTATTTTGCTTATCTCAAATGCTGCAAACTCTTTTAGGTCTGTGATCTTTTTCTCTTCTTCTTCTATCTTTTTTAAATCCCTCTTAGAGCTAAGAAAATTTTGGTAATTTGACTCAAAAGAGGTAACTGTTTTTTGATATGATTTATTTTCTTTGAGAACGATTGCATCCAAAAGGGTGAGGAGTTGTTCATTTTCAAACTCTTTGAACTCACGAAGTGTTAGGTAGTTGATAAATGAGGAACCGATAAGTTTTATGTTTTTTCGAGACACTTGTTGGTTATTGACAAAGTAGCGTGCACTTTTATCTTTGGCGTATCTAAATATATTTGGCTCATCCTCTTCAATACCCCAGTTATCAAGATTTATTTTCAGATTTAAACTTGCTTCAATTCCTTTTGCATCACACTCTTTGAGTCCAAAAAGTGTTAAAAGTGCTTCCATAAGGATTGATTTTCCAGCCCCGCTAGGACCTGTAAATATAACAAGGTTTTTGTTAAATTCTAAAGTAACCTCTTTAAAGCTCAAGTGCTCTTTTAGATGAAAACGCTCTATCATTTACTACCCCAACGAAGTTTCTGTTTTAGTATTTCAAAATAGTTTCTATCCGTTCTATGGATCATTTTTATACCTTGTTTTGCGATATTTATCTTAATCGCATCGAAAAATTTTAAGTTATATGTATCTTGACCATCTATCACAACGATGGTTTCATCGTCACTTGAAAACTCTACCTCAAAATCAGCAGGAAGAACAATTGGTCGTTCTGTCAAAGAGTGTGGGCAGATAGGTGTTAAAATGAGTGCTTCTGTTAATGGAAAAACGATAGGTCCACCAGCGGAAAGATTATAAGCGGTCGATCCAGTTGGTGTGGAAATGATAAGACCATCTCCATAATAGGTATTAAGATGATGTTTAGGCATCATGGCTTTTTGGGAAGAGGCAAAAGCATCGATACTTATCATTCCCTCGATGGTAGGACGAGATAGAACAATGTCATTAAAAGCACTTAGTTTTTTATTTCCCATAGATGATAAAAGTTCTACTTCTAAAACCATACGGTTATCTATACGGTAATCATTTTTAAATATTTTATCTATAAAACTCTCTATTTCATCAGGGCTGATATCGGTTAAAAAACCAAGATTTCCAGCGTTTATGCCTAAAAGTGGCTTGTGATATTTATAACTTTTACGGCTTAAAGAGATAAGAGTACCATCTCCTCCGATAGAGATAAGTATGTCACTTTTTTCAAACATCTCCTCTTCGTCAATACCTTTGATATCTAGAAGTTTGGCACTCTCATAAGAGACTAAAAGCTCTGCGTCATATCTATCGAGAGTGTTTTTTAATTGATGATAGTAGGGCTTAAGATGTTTGGAGTTAGGTCTTAAAACTAGTCCAACCTTCTTAATACTATCTGGTTTTTTTATATCGTGTGTAATGTGCATAGGATATTTTACTGTTTTTAGCTTTTATACTTCATAGGTAAGTAGAGAGTCTTTCAAATCTCCAACCAAAAAATTTAAGCTCTTGTATGAGTGATCGTAAAGTCTCTTTACCGTCAAATCGATCTCTAAATGAAAAATCATGCATCAAAAGTACAAATTTTCCTTTAGTTTTCGTTTTTCCTCTCTTGTACATACTCTCTATAATTTGAGCAAGTGTTTCGGGTGATTTATAAACTTCTCCATTTTTTGGATTATAAGACCATTGATAATCCCAGCCATAGATTTGAAAACCAGCATCACTGAGTGCATCGTATTTTTCACTTTCATGGTATTTTTTTGGAATCCCTGGGTCATTTCGATATATAGTTGGTGTTCTCCAGACATTTCTTCCAGCAAGTCTACAACATGAGACTTGATACTCTGGGTCATATTTAAAAAGTATATCATCCATCTTTTGGACATCTGAAACGACTCTATTGGTATCGCTATAAAAATATCTATATCTTCCATTTGCATGCGTATAGGTATGATTTGCTACTTGAATGAGTGGCTCTTGAAGTGCTCTGTTGAAAGTTCTTTTTCTATATTTATTATGATTTATATGCTTTCCGACCATAAACATTGTAGCTTCCACCCCTTCTTCTTGAAGGACTGAGATAATGTTTTCACTGCCTAGAAGTGGTCCATCATCAAAAGTGAGATACATAATCTTTTCATTTGTCAGATCTTTTTTTGTGATATGTTTTTTAGTGTGTTTTTTCTTTATTATCGGAGCAGTATAAGGTTTTACATCGTTAGAGATATAAATATTAGTAGTACCATCATCATTGATAATAACCCATGAAGAAAAACTAAAAATTGGGTATAAGAGTAGAAATAGGGTAAAAAACTTTTTGATGAGGACTCCTTTAAAATCGTATTATAGACACTTTTATATGAATTATTAGTACATTTTCGATATAATCGCAAAATTTTATAAATCTAAATTTCTTTCAGAACTCATAAAGTTTGAGATGTTTATCAGAGTGCATTAATTTTTTAAAATCAAAATTGAGTAATAGCCATAGCTATTGCGATGTTTTTATTTTAAAAAAGTGATGTGCTATGGTAAATATATCTTCTTATAATGAGTTTTGAAAGAAGTTTAATATTAGGAATAAATTTGAGAACTGATTATTGTGGAGATTTAAGCGTAGATGATATTGGCAAAGATATAACCCTTTGCGGATGGGCAAATAGTTATAGAGATCATGGTGGTGTAATATTTATCGATCTTAGAGATAAGATGGGGTTGGTTCAGCTAGTTTGTGACCCAGCTGATAGTAAAAGTGCTCACGATGTGGCTTCTACTGTTAGAGATGAATTTGTACTTATTGCAAAAGGAAAAGTAAGAGCTAGAGGTGAGGGGTTAGCAAATCCTAACATGGCTACAGGTGCGATAGAAATTGTAGTCGATGAGTTAATCGTCGAAAATAAAAGTGCTCCGCTTCCATTTGTGATAAATGATGAAAAAGTTGGTGAAGAGACTCTTTTAACTTATCGGTATCTTGATTTGAGAAAAAAGAAATCTTATGAGAACTTTCGTTTAAGAAGCAAGGCTACAATAGCTGCTAGAAACATCCTAGATGCAAATGGTTTTTTAGAAGTTGAAACTCCAATTTTAACTAAGTCAACACCAGAGGGTGCGAGAGATTATCTTGTTCCTAGTCGTGTACATGGTGGAGAGTTTTATGCACTTCCACAATCTCCACAGCTTTTTAAACAGTTGTTGATGGTTGCAGGATTTGATAAATACTTCCAAATAGCAAAATGTTTCAGAGATGAGGATTTAAGAGCTGACCGTCAACCTGAATTTACTCAGATAGATATAGAGATGAGTTTTGCAGACCAAGAAGATGTTATAAAGATTTCAGAAGATTTGTTAAAATCAGTTTTTTCAGCTTGCGGACACACTATAGAAGCTCCATTTAATCGTATCACTTATAACGAAGCGATGGAAAAATATGGTAGCGATAAACCAGACCTAAGATATGACTTAGCCATGGTTGATGTTATCGATATTTTTGCAAATTGTAGCAATGAAATATTTTCAAACATCGCAAAAAACAAGCATATAAACCGTATAAAAGCATTAAAAGTACCAAATGGTGATAACATTTTCTCAAAACGACAAATGAAAGGTTTTGAGGATTATGTACGAAAGTTTGGAGCGAGTGGGTTAGGGTATTTTCAACTAAAAGAAGATGGTTTAAAAGGACCTTTGGCTAAGTTTTTTGAACAAAGTGACCTTGATGAGATTATAAAAACGACAGATTTAAAAGTCGGCGATGTTATCTTCTTTGGAGCTGGAGAGAAAAAACTTGTTTGGGATTACATGG